>CAXTNZ010000096.1:20204-23279 GCA_964245695.1 uncultured bacterium
GGGCACGGGCCGGGAGGGGGGGGGCCCCACCCGCGGCCGCGCAAGGTTGCAGGGCAATTTCTTGCGGTGCGGGAGCAGCTTTTTTAGCTTTCTGCTGCTTAAGCCTGACGCTGTTAGCATATTGCCAGGTAAATGGCGCTAAACCTATAGCTACCAAAGCTACAGCGGCTACAGGTGCCCAAGTCGCAAAGTTGAAAGCTGAACTGCTATTGTTGAGAGTTGGTAATGCCACGACATCAGCCGAATATTCATCTAAAGCTGTTGCCAAATCGAAGAGTTGCAGCAGACTTAGTTGAATTACCGGTCCAGATGTCTGGTTGGCGAGCGTACCGAGAAACAGGTTGTGAGTTAAATAAGTGCTTGGTTCTAAGTATATATCTGCCCCTGGCTGGTAACTATTAAAAGATTTTGAAGTTTTTTGTGGCAGTAAAGTTTGGTTAAAACCTTTTAATTCTGGGTGTTCAGATACTTTGGTTGAGTCTTTTGGTTCCGAGAAAGTTGCCCAAAAGCTTTCTGGAGACTTTTGAAGGAATTCCTGCACGTAGTTTGTCACTGCACCATACAAAGCTTCGAGTTGATCGCGATCGCCTCTTATTGGTATTCTCCGTTCTTCTGGCAGTTGCGGATCATCAAAGCGAAGCTCAAAGCGTAGCTGCTTCAGCACAGATTTCCCCATCCAACGAGACAAAGGTGAGCTTTGCGCCAAGACTTCTAGCGTACAGGTGGGGGGTGTGTACCGACGGATTACAGAATTTGATACAGGCATGACAGGAAGTGCGAGGGGACTTTTTTAAAATTTTGTGGAACGGTCTATGAGTGCTAGCCAGAGACGGCGGTGTCCACCAGGACCACTGTAAAATAGTAAATCAACCAGCAGTTTTAATGCCAGGTGGGTAAGTAAATCTGTGGAGATTTTCTCGTCTTCCTCCATCCGCTCTTGATAGGTGTTGCAAAAAGCATCGATATAATCTCCTAGTAAAGCAGCTTGATGGGGTTCGCGGTTGGTTTGAGCTATTTGTTCTAATAACCCTACAGCACGGCGAATCAATTCTTGGTGCTGTTTAGCAAGGTAACAAGTGATGAGAACTAGCGATCGCGCTTCTTCTACATCTAGCTTTTTTCGCCCTCCTTGACCTTTGCGTAGGGGATTCGACTGACGCAGTCGCCACAACGCCACACGATCTGGCACTCTTGATTCTAAGTTCAGATTAATTGCCGCCGAGAGCATTGCTTCAGAACCAATACCAGTTAAGGTTTCTAGTGCCAACAGAACTAAGTCCAACTGGGCTTTGATATTATCCCACTCAACTGTGTTTGGCGCTGAAAGCTGAGTTAAATCCTCCCACTGGGAATTTGGAGTGGCTGAATTGGCTGCCGAGTGCATAACTTTTAGCATAGGTGATCAGGCTGGTAGGGGCTGTTGCTGTTACCCATTTTGAAACCAGACTCCCAAGTTTTTAGGTTGGTTTCCAATAGCTAATCGCAGTCAAGCTAGCTTAATTACAAGCTTTCGCCTGCGTCTACAGCTTTTATAAGTTTGGTCAACAGCCGATGTCTTTGTCTTACTTTATGACGAAAATCTCTTTTGAACAAAGTAGAAATATCATTGATTGCATGTGGTCTGGTGATCCCGGTAGTAACAGTTGGCAAGGACGTTAACTATACCTAAGTAGATAGTATAAATAAATATTGCCTCATAAGTTAATCGCTAATTGCCAATCCTAGTCTGATTAAGGCAATTAGCGATTAGCGATTAGCGATTAGCAGTCCCTACAAGTTAAATTTATTTCCAGCGAGCTATTTCTCAGGATTCGTGATTGTTGGTGGTTAGCTGTTAGTTGGGGATAGAGAATTTCCTAGTCAAGAGTCAAGAGTCAAGAGTCAGTACAGACGCGATTAATCGCGTCTGTACAATAGTCAAGCGTCCCTTTATTCAATGTAAGCGATTGTCACACCAGATCCGCCGTCTGCTTGTTCTGCTGCTTCGTAACGCTTAACTCTAGGATGCTGCTGCAAAAAGGCGTGAACACCTTGCCGCAGCTTGCCAGTGCCGTGTCCATGTATGATCCATATTTGTCCGGTGGCTTCGGAAATTGCTTTGTCTAAAATCAATTCGGAATCGGCTACCCTTTTTCCGCGCAAATCTACAGTATTTTGAGATGTGCGAATTGCTGGGGCTGCTTGGGGTGGTGGTGCAACACTTGCTGGTGCTGGTTTCGGCTTAACTATCGCTTCAGGTTTTTTCCCATCGAGAGATTCTACATCTTGCAGCTTCACCGTCATCTTCATGATGCCAAAACGGACGGTTAACTCACCATCCTCGTCGGGTGCGGTTAAAACGTCAGCTGTTTGCCCTAATTTGAGAACACGGATGCGATCGCCTACTTTGGGCATAAACCCAACTTTTGGTTTTGCTGAGGTTGCTGGAGTAAAATGCTTCTCGGCAATTTGATTTAAAGCATTTGTGGCTTGCTGGGCATCTTGAGCTGTGGGTGTACCTTTCTGCAAGCGACGAATTACAGAAGCGACTTCACCTTTGGCTTGGGCGATCGCTTGTTGTACCGCTACTTCTTGCGAAGCCCGCAAAGAACGCTCTCTTTCCTGCAAAGCTGCGGATTTTTCGGATACTTCTTTGTATAAACGCTCTGCTTGCTGCAACAAATTTTGTGCTTCTGCGGCTTTGGTTTCCTGGCGGCGGCGTTGCGCTTCCAAACCAGCAATCACCTGGTTTACTTCATCTGTTGCGCCACCCACTTGGTTTTTCGCCTGTTCGACAACTTCGGGTTTCAAGCCTAAGCGAAGGGCGATCGCCAAAGCGTTGGAACGTCCTGGAATTCCCCACAGCAAACGATACGTAGGCGAAAGAGTACTTTCATCAAATTCTACCGAAGCATTTTCAAACCGCTCATCTTCGTACTTCAGTGCTTTTAGTTCACCAAAGTGAGTCGTCGCGATAGTCAATTGCGCGTTGTCAGCTAGATAATGCAACAAAGCGATCGCTAAAGCACTACCCTCCACCGGATCAGTTCCCGCACCCACTTCATCAAGCAAGACTAGGGAGGAGGGGGGGAGGGG
>CAXTNZ010000097.1:0-23199 GCA_964245695.1 uncultured bacterium
ATACATCTCGTTTAGTGATGTCGATGCCTCAAAAATTCCCCCAACCCCCCTTGTAAAGGAAAGCTATATTCCCCCCTTAAAAAGAGAATTTATGGGGGATAAAACTTTATCCGATAAGTATTGGGATGTGTCCTCTTCTCCCATTCCAGATAAGGAAACCAAAGAACAAAGTAAGCTACATACCTCAAACCAACCAGAGAAACTTGACAATCAGGAAAATTCAACAGACTCTTTGTTTAAATCAGAGAACTCACCTATACAAGAGTCATTTACTGAACTGAGTTCTCCATCACAAAATGTAACTCTAGAATCACAAGAAAGTATACCCGTTTTGCCAGCAGCCACCGTAGATAATACAGAAGATATTACTCTATTGACAACAATAACGAACGAACAACAAACATTATCTACTACTTCCAGTTTAGAAACCTCAGAAGAGGTTGATGTTTCAGAAATATCAAAAACTTCTACTTTCCAAAAGCAGAATACCAACGTAGATAATACCACATTAAAGTTACAGGAAAGTCTAATTTATAACTTTTCTAATATAGAAGAAAAACCTACTGCATCAAAAAAATTAGAGAACGAGAAACAGATAATAACTTCTGAAATAGCTGTTGTACATCCTCAAATTTCCGAAAAACTTCATGTCTTGGACATCCCAGAGGACACCCAAGCCTCACATTCAAAAGATATTTCAAATTTACCTGATTCACAACACAATCAGGATAATACTTTGCCAATAGAAGCATTAGAAAACAAACCTTTCGAGATACAAGCACCCGCAGGTTTTGCTACTGGTGGGTTGGTAGCAGCTTCTCAGCCTATAGAAAACCAGCAAATAGCATCCTCTGACACTATACCTGCTATGCTTACCCCTGGAGAGTTTGTCATCAATGCCAGAGATGCACAGCAGAATTTAGATGTATTACATTATCTAAACAGTGGTGGTACTTTACCAGAAGATGTAATTTCCCCCACAGCACCGACACTTGAATCAAAAGAGGAAGCAGACACAGCCTCTATAAAACCTTCGACTAAAGTCGATAGTTTTAAACAGAGTTTAGCACTACAAGAAAACGTTGATTTAAACTTATCAACAACTCGAAATTTACTAACTTCACCTTCACCAGACTTAGGAATTAAAAACCAAGGTATTGCTATAGATAGTTCTCTACAGTTTAATACTTTTGCCAATTCTAAATCTGATGTAAGTAAATCTAATGACTATTTATCACCTCCACAAATTTTTAGACAAAAAAATACTAATAATACTAATGCTCCTTCCCAATGGTCAAATGTTGAAGAATTATTAAATGGTAATACAGATGAATTCACAATATTTAACTTTGGTGATGTGGAATCTAGCAGGCAAAATTTAGAGGATTCTTCGATGGATGAATCACCAAAAATATTTGCGAAACAATTACCTTCTCCCAAAGGTTTTGCTGAGGGGGGAGAAGTAACTGTAACTGATATTGCTACAAATATAGAACCAATAACTGAAACGATTCAAAGACCCTCTGACTCTGAAGAGAAAAATTCTCCAGATTTAGAAACCCTAGCTCGTGAAGTTTACCACAGACTACGGCAACGTTTGGAAATTGAACGAGAGCGTCACGGTATATATTTGGGTCGTTTACCTTGGTAAGTTTTTTATTTATAGCTTAGTAAAATAATAGGAGAAATAATCAAATGGTAAGTAATACAATCAAAGCCCAACCTATAACATCCCAAAACCGTCAACCACAACTTAAGAAAGCTATGCTCAAAGCTTATAAGAATGAATCAGACAATATTGAATTCATGTTTAATCCCACAGAAATTAGCTTTACAAGGGCTGTGAGATGGGAAAGTAAACCAGGTGTTAGAGGCGATAGTTTACTTCCCAAGGTAAATTTTTCTGGTGTAGAACCTTATAAATTTACATTAAAACAGTTACTATTTGATACTTATGAAACAAAAGAATCAGTGATGAAATATATAGACAAGATAAAAAAAGGAGTAGAAAATATTGAAAAAAAACGTGATATGCGTACACCCGTTTACATATTTGCTTGGGATAAAGAGTATTTTCATTGTGTAATCACTAGTTTGACTTACACATTAAATATGTTTCTCACTGATGGTACGCCAGTCAGAGCAATAGTAGATATCAGCTTACAAGAAGTTGATGAAAATAATATTCCTCCGTTGAAAGAAGGTACTCCAAAGGGTAAAAATCGTCCCCTAGCTCCTCAAATTAAATCACCAAAATAGAAGTTTTTAATTATTTGCAAAATTATGCGTAGCGAAATTAAAGAAAGTCTTTACTTATCTCATCCACATTTACAATTTTCTAGTAGACAAGGTTGGGAAGATGCTTCTCCTGAATTAATAAAGGATTTATTACAAATTACTGTGGAAGAAAGCTTACATCTACCAGCAATGTTTACATTGGTTGTACACAATAGTTATCTTCCTACCAATGACCGTACACATTATCAACCTCGCCGTCATGAGAATTTTTTTGAAATTGGTAAGAAATTGAGATTAGGTTTTGTTTCTAGTACTACCCAAAATAGGAATTTTCAAAAATACGAAAAAGAATTTCTCATTGAAGGTGAAATTACTGGAATAGAAATTCACTTCAATGACAAATCAGAAGCTCCTATTATAATTCGTGGTTATGATATTTCCCATCGCTTACATAGAGGTCGCCATAATCGTTCATTTTTAAATGAAACTGATAGTGATATCGTGCGGAAAATTGCTAAAGAAGTAGGACTAAAAGCTGATAAAAAAAATGTACAGGATAGTGGTGAGCCGCATGAGTATGTCTTTCAAGAAAACCAAACTAATATGGAGTTTTTGCGAGAACGAGCGGCTCGTATAGGATTTGAGTTATTTGTTCAGGGCAACGAAATATATTTTCGCAAACCAGATAGTCAGGAAACTCTTGAAGAACTGAAATGGTTAGTTAATATTAGTAGTTTTAGTACTCGCATTACCAGTGCTGAACAGGTGAGCGCTGTAGAGGTACGTGGCTGGGACTATACGCAGAAAAAATTGATTACCTCTACAGCTCGATCAGAAAAGGTCATAACTGAGACTGGTTATAAACGAGGGAGCAGCACCAGTAACAAATTCAATCTTAACCAACCGCCGAAAATGACTGTTGTAGACCAACCTGTATTCACTGCTAAACAAGCAGAGAAAATGGCGCAGGCTTTGTGTGATGAATTGGGAGGAGAGTTTATTTATGCAGATGCGAAAGCGGAAGGTAATCCCAAAATTCGTCCTGGACGGATTATAAAACTGTCTGGTTTAGGCGATCGCACAAACGGTAACTACTACGTTACTGAAACCCGTCATTTCTACAATCAAAGAATTTATACCACAGAATTCAGCGTCCGGGGACTACGTGCTGGGAGCTTGTTGACAACTCTAACGCCACCAACTCACCTACAACCAGGTCAGACTTTCTTGGTTGGAATTGTTACCGATAACAAAGACCCCAAAGGCTGGGGTAGAGTCAAGGTCAAATTTCCCACCCTTACCGAAGACCATGCAAGTAATTGGGCAAGGGTTGTAGCGCCTGGAGCCGCCAATGTACGGGGTTTTGACTGTTTACCAGAAGTCAACGATGAAGTTTTAGTCGGCTTTGAGCATGGTGATATCCACCGTCCCTACGTCATTGGTGGTGTGTGGAACGGTAAAGATGCACCACCAGAAAAGGTGGATGACTCGATCCAAAGCGGTAAAGTGCGGTTACGCACCTTTAAAACTCGCACCGGACATACCCTCCAGTTTGTGGAAGAAGATAAAGGTGGCAGTAAAACTGGTGTGCGCGTTGAAACTGCTGGTGGTCATAAAATATATTTAAATGATAGTGATGCTTGCGTGGAAATTGAAACTAATGGCGGTCATAAAGTAACGATGAGCGATCGCGATCAATCAATTTCCGTAAATTCCACAGGCAACTTGTCATTAAAAGCGCAAGGAAATATTGAAATTAAAGCTAACGGTACAATTACCGTTAACGGTGCGATGATTTACCTCAACTAGAGAGTTACTTATGCCTGGTAGACCTGCTGCTCGTGTCGGAGATATGACCGCTCATGGTAGTCCCTTATCCGTGGGACCCGGTAGCATGAACGTGATGATTGGTAAAAAACCAGCTTGGCGCGGTATCTCCGCAGCCCAAGCCGCGCTGTTAGCTCAAACCTTTGCCAAGGGTATGGAAGATATTGCCAAAGCCCAGGCAAAAGCTACCGCAGCAGCCGGAACCCCAGCTGCACCCGCAGCTACTGCAAACCTCGCTAAAACTATCACCGAAGCAGCACAGAACATGGCTAAACTAATGGCTAGTTTCACGGCTGACATTCACACCTGTCCAGTGGTGAAAGTCGTAGTTCCCGATGGTGCAGGTGTCGTGATTGATGGTAGTCAAACAGTTTTGATCAACGGTCTTGCAGCTTGTCGGATGGGCGATACTATTCAAGAAACCACAAGTGTAAACAAGATTGTTGCAGGTGAGTTCACAGTCTTAGTAGGTGGATGATACCATTCCTTCAAAGAAAAAGATCGCTCAGATAACCCTACTCAAAATCATTCAATTGATAGACTAGAACTTGATTGTAGTTCGAGTCACTTAATGAATTGCAGATCAATACTAAAGCAGCAGGGTTCCCATCTTGTGCCGGAACCGTATCTAAACCAGAATAGTGGAATCCTTCTGGAGCTGGATAAACGGTTTCTATCTGTCCCTGCTCATTCAATGCATGAACTTCGTACTCATATAAGATAAACATGTGTTTCCCATCAAACGCTAGCCTTGGCACTTCTTCTGGTGCTTGTGCTGACCAACTTATTTCATGTTGCCAACTAATAACACCAATTTGCCCAGGTTTTTCTGAGAAATCGTGGTACAGCATTTGAGATTTGTCTGGCTCTTCACGCAGAACGTTACAAGTGCTAACTGGAAGCTTATCTAATGCCCTTCGCCAATCTCTATGTGCAATTCGAGCTTGCATCCCACTACTTTCTATAAAGATGGGCATATTGTCATGCCACTGTAGATGAAAGAAACCATAAGATTTACCACCAGTGATCCAGAATAGATCTCCTACCCAGAGGTAGCGTAAATCCATCACTCGTTGAACAGAAGGACATGATAAGGAGTATGAAGATTTATCGATTTCGAGCGAGAGTAAACTAGCCGTTCGACATTCTTCATTGAGAGTCAAAATAGCTTGACCATCAGCACGGAAACACCAATCGTCAATGATTCCCGAGTCACTATACCCTTCAGTAAAATCGACTTGAAGTAGATTATTTCCATTCCAGATATCTATCACCTTAATGCCTTGGTAATTATTATTGATAATAATATGACTATGCATGGGACGACGCTGCACTTTATAGATATCACCTGTTATGGCAAATCTTATATTTGGATTGACAGATACTTTTTGAATCATGCTTGTTTGAGGATTATCGTAAATTATCTGGTAAAGTTCGTCCATTCACTGGACCCTCCTTAGGTGTTCCATCCGGTTTTAAAGTTCCAAGATGTTCGCCCTGAGGATTGTAATATTCAATTTCACTACCCCAACCTTCATGAAAATTATCAACATGATAATAACGACCATCACCATCCTTGTAGATCTCCCGACCCTGAAACTTTTTGCCTGTTCTAGCGTAGGCACCAGAGTCAGCCAAGAAAGTTTCTTTATCGAGTGGTGGTCTATTTTCTTTTATATATGGAGGATCTTCTGTACCTTTCGGGAGCTTTTTCTGAATATCTGACTTAAGCTCTTTTGCCTTCGTGTTGACGCTCTCGAACTCTTCCAGCGCTAAACCTTCTAGGTCAGGATCACCTTTGGCACTATCGGCTAATTCACTTGTGTCGTCCCAATCTTTCTCAAGTTGTCGTTGCCGTTCAGCAAAACTTCCCTTGTCTTCTCCAGAAAGTTTTTCTGCATTCTCCTTGTCGTTAAGTAATTTCTTAACTTCCTTAATTGTCCCACGCGCCTCTGCTTTGGCTTTCGTTAAGTTCGCCCTCCGAACAGCAGCTAATTCTGCATCAACTTGCTTTGCCTCTTCGGCGGCGGCTTCAGGATCTGAAGATTCTTTCTTCTTAGCCTTGTTGAGACGCTCTTGCAAGTCTGGTCGCTGTTTTAACTCTTTAGGATATGCCGCTTCTATCTCTCCACAGGTTGTACAACGAATAATCCCTCTTTCAGTCACCTTAATTTCGTGGTGACCGTCAACTGTTGTTCGCCTAGCTCGTACTCCCGGTTCTATAGGTTTACCGTCGTCTTTACCTTCTCCTGGTTTACTTTCGCCCGGTTTAACCTCACCCGGTTTGACTTCGCCCGGTTTAACCTCACCCGGTTTGACTTCGCCTGGTTTACCGCCCTTTAAGACTCTGCCAAGGATGAACATGAGAGCGATTGTTAGTACCCCTTCAGTGATTTTTTCTGCTTGTTGTTCTGGAGTAAGATTCAAATTCTCCCCAGTTAGAATACTTCGATTAAGCGCTCCTTCAAGGATTGGCGAAACCCCAACAGCATCCAAAAGGGAAACAAACGGTATAGCAATGCCAGCAGCAAGATAGATGTACCAAGGTGGGTCGTCCACACCAGCAGCATGTAACGCTTGTGCAAATTCTTTACAGCGGTTGATAAAGGATGTAACGAAGCCGTAAACCAGGAAGCCCAGACCGACGAGCGCAACAACTCCTGCTATTCCTATGGCTGCTACTATCCCTTCTGGAAGCAGAAGAATGACTAGAGCTACAACAGCGACAAAAATCGCCAGTCCCTCTAAAACCTTTAAGATTCCTTCCCCAATTCCCTTAAGCACTTGGAGCCATTTAGGATCGGATGCTTTTGCCGCTGCCGTCTGAGCCACTTGAGCCAAGTCACCTGGCGCTTTACTTTCTACGTCTTTATTCGATTTGATGCCTTCATCGACTTTGCTACGAATCTCGCTATGAACTTTCTGCTGCTGTTGAACCCATCCCTGCTTGGCTTCATCGATTTTCTGCTGAATTCCTTCACCAAATTGGCTAACCAATTCTTGATTGGCGTTCTTACTACCAGTAATGGCTTGTTGTGTTTGTTGAGCTGTCTGTCCTGGAACTTGGGTTAAACCAGTATTCAAAGAACTTACAGCCTTATTTGCCTCACCTGTAACCTTTTGCTTTAAATTATCCAGGTGACTAGAGACAGAACCTCCTAGCTGATTCAAGCTGCTATGGGCACTACTAACCTGTGAAGAAAGTGCTGTTCCCAACTGCATCCGTGCTTGTTGGAATGGTTCCTTTGTCTCTAGAACAAATTTTTCAACCGCTTTGTTATCAATTTTTTTGTTCTTAGGAACTTGATTCAGTTTCTCAACAACTTGATGTGCTTCTTTGTCAAGCTGATTGAGGCTAGCAACTTTGAATTGGCTCACTTGAGTTGCTGCGGTCTTTCCAGATTTTCTGGCTGCCACTGCTGCTGAATTACCAGCTTGCTTAATTCCTGAGATAGAACTTGACTTTAAATTTTCCAAAGATGAAAGCGCTTTTGTTTGCAGCGCATCTATCTTCTGCAATTGCTGAGTAATTTGGGTAACTATCTGATTAGTTATAGCTTTAGTATTATCTCGGATGGCTTTTTCAACTTGCGAAGTATTATTTCCCACACCAGCCGCTAATTTTTGTCCAGCCGCTCGAAATTCTTGAGCAGCCTTTTGTGCCGATTCTCTGGCGTCCTTAGCTAACGATTGTCCCCGTGGGGTTAACTTGTTCACCACTTCGGCAGCAGCTTGCCCAGTAGCCTGACGTGCAGCAGTTTTTTCCTCTGGTTTACTGCCAGAGCGATCGCCCTGCTGTTTAGCGATTGCATTCACTCGTGCAGCCGATTCCGCTGTTGAAGTGCTGGCACGGGTAGCCTCAGTTTGTCCTGCCTGCTCCACCTGTTTGGCTTCATTCTCAGCAGTAGTGTTTGCCGTTTTGCGCTTAGTTTCTACCTCTTGCTGTAGTGCATTCAACGCACGAGTAGCTTCAGCTTGTGTACTTGTCTTGTGGTTCTCAATTTGCCCTTTCAATGCAGCTTTAGTAGCGCTGAAGGTTTGTTGAACCCCAGCTTTCTTAGCTTCAATTTCCCCCGTAAGAGCTTGAATTTTGCCTTGAGTTGTTGCCTCGATTGCTTTGACCTGTATCTCTATTTGTTGTAGCAAGAGATTTCGCTGAGCTTCAATTGTTTGAGCCAGTACAGCTTTCTCTGCCTCCTTTGTTTGCATAATTTGCTGAGCAGCCTGAGCAAGATCTGGTGACTCAGGCATAGCTGGTTGCGGAATCTGAAGCAGTTCTTGTGGTGGTTCAGCCTCAGCAATGCCCTCTGAGGATTGATCACTTCCTTTATCTAAATGGGCTGAGTCTCCAGCGACTTCAGGAATGGGTTGGTGCAGGTCAGCAACTTCAGACGGCTTTTCATGGGCATAAACATCTGCCAACTCATTTGCTACCTCTCCATGATGAGGGTCGTTGGAGGGTTCAGCCCCGATAGTTAGTTCATTACCTAGGTTGGAAGTGTTCTCCGATGTAGAGTTACTGGAGTGAGTTGCTTCTGAATGTGCCTGACTAAGTGCTGTGCTATCAGCTACTACTGGTAATGCAGGTAAACTTGGCTGAACCGATGAAACGTCCTGTTTCAAATCTACTGGATGAGCTGGCTCAGTCGTAAGAAAACTACTTGGGTGCGCCTTATTCGGTAAGGCATTTGTTACTTCAGTTCCTATTTCAGGTTGATCTGCTTTAGCGTTGGTCACAGACTGGTCAAACTTCTGTGCTTGTGACTCACTATCGAGTTTGCGATGCACTCCACTCGTCTGATGTACCACATGGATCAACTCATGTGTTGTCAACTCATCGTTCCCCGGTGACTTAAGCGCCCCAAAGTAAACATCCTTCCCATTGGTAAACGCCTGCGCTCCCAACTCATTATTCATCTGGATTGCAGCACCATCTGTATGCACCCGTACCTGACCAAAGTCAGTCCCAAAGCGCGGCTCCATAAAGCTATGCACTTCATTCGCCAGTGGGCTTCCTCCACCTTTACTGCTGTTTAGCTGTCTCTCTAGACTACTGCCAGCCTGTAAACTTCCATCGGTAGCGCGTTGCAGTAAAGGCTTGGTTTGTACTTCATCTAATAAAATATTTCTTTGGATAGATGTATTTAGGAATTTATTTTGTACATTTTCTTCCTCCTCTGACATCGCCTCCCGTTGCACAGCAGAATCAGACATTGACATGACTCGATTTGCAATTATATCGGCTTCCTGCTCATACTTGTCGCCTGGTTCTCCAAACGTCAGTTTTGCTTGTGGGCGACGCAACGATATGCGACTAATGTCGTGACCAAGGGGCTTTTCTTTGATGGCTTGTAATTCCAAGGATTGCTCATCAGCAGCCTGTGCTTGTTGAAGGTCGCTTGCCACCTCAGTGACTGTTTCGAGTGGAGTATTATTTGTTGGTAAACCAAAACCGCGTGTTGGATTCGCCAATGTGGGAATAGTTGGTGAGACAAGCGACGGATTCGTAAAATTTGATGTACCTGCGTTGTGTCGCCGAAAGGTCCTATCGCTCATCTCTCATTTCCTACATTAATTAGCAAACTCTTATCTTGAGATCAAGGCATCTTTTGTCAAATATTTGACAATTTTATCGATATCCTATGTATATAGACTTTAGTCTGAACGGCTTGCTTGCCCGTATGTACCCGCACGTTATCGGAAATTTAATTAAAAATTATCACTCCTAACAAACAATTCATATTAGGCAAACATCTAATATTTTTAGCCGTACTCAATTTAATGTTGATATTGAAGCACTAGTACCGTGCGGCGTAAATACGCCTACCATCTTTTTATAATCCATGTACGAGAAATTTGAGTCAAAATAATGGTCGGTTTACTTTTGCCATGCTGTACTAGTAATAACTTTATTGTAAGCGATCGCTCTCCTTTAATCGCCACCCGGAGCGCCTTCCATCTTCAATAGACGTCTCCGAAAATTATGTAGAGACGTGAAATTCCACGTCTCTACAACTCGACCTTTGGCGAATATTCTTATATTCTCCGTCCGGATATCTTTGAAGGTAAGTGTATGAAATATGGTTCTTAGTAAGCGTTTTAGCGAAGACAGCGCAACTACAAACCAATTGTTAAGCGAGGGCTGTCTGAATGACAGATGCGATTGATAGTCAGCAACAGGACTACTTGGGGACTGGTTGGGCTTTCCCGATGTGTTTAAGTGTGCAAGGAGGAATACAGCTAAGTTCGGCAGCACAAAAAGTTAAAGAATCTATTTGGATTATCCTCCGCACTGGAGTTGGCGAACGGGTGTATCGACCTAATTTTGGGTCGCGCTTGGCGGAACTAACGTTTGCACCCATGAATAGCGAGACTTTAATGTTAATTCGCTTGTATGTCTTAGAAGCTTTGGAGGTTTGGGAACCACGCATCATTATTGATCGGGTTATAACTGAACCTTACCCCGTCAAAGGCATTGATCGGGAAATCAGCACTTACTCGACGAAGGGTGTAGAAGGCAGGGTAGACATCATCATCGACTATCGTCTCAAAGACGAACCTGATATTTACAGCTTTGTCTATCCATTTTATTTAGCTTCTGGCATGGAATAATAAATTACACTAACGCTATTTTTTAATTCATGGCTCCAAAATCTAATATTTAAAATCCAAAATCGGTATTATTGTGGAATTTAACTTTTTACCTAAATTACCCAATTCCAACTTAGACGATCGCTCTTTTGATGATTTGGCGCAAGAGTGCATTTTGCGAATTCCGCGCTACTGTCAAGAGTGGACAGACCACAACCTCAGCGATCCGGGAATTACTTTTATAGAAGTATTTGCTTGGTTAACTGACCAGATGTTGCTTCGGTTTAACCAAGTACCTCGAAAGAATTATATTGCATTTTTAGAATTGCTTGGCATTCGCCTTCAGCCACCAGCGCCAGCACAAACAGACTTAACCTTTTATCTAACAACTGACCTGCCAGAAACCTATATAATCCCTACTGGGGTAGAAGTTGCTACTCTGCGGACAGAAACGACAGAAGCCATAGTTTTCAGCACCGACCGTCCTTTAGTAATTGGCAAGCCCCACCTGCGTCACTTTTTAACCGCTCCAACAACCGAAGACTTTCCCCAAGCTTTTCGTGACCAATTTACCAACCTCTGGACTCGCCAAGCCAATAATCAGTGGGGAGGTAACGAACAAATTCTGTTTGATGAAACTCCTCAGCCAGGTAACTGTTTTTACATCGTTTTGGAACCAGAAGATCCTTTGGAGGGAAATGTCCTGGCAATAACGTTTCAAGGGGCTGCGGCTACACCTACCGGCATTAACCCCAATCAACCGCCGCGTCGTTGGGAAGCTTGGGATGGCGAGAAATGGCAACCTGTATTATTGCGGGAAATTGATGATGCCACCAAGGGCTTCAGCTTCCACGAAATTGCTCAACAGGGGCGTAACCCTGCCCAAGGAGCAGATGTAATTCTGCATTTACCTGAAAAATTGTTTATAACAAGTTTTACCACTTATCGCGGGCGCTGGTTGCGCTGTGTTTTAACGGCAACTCAGGCAAATCAATCTACTTACAATAATTCTCCACGAATTATCGGTTTAGGGGTACGTTCAATTGGCGGGACAGTCAGGGCTAGTCACAGTACTCTGATTCGGGATGAACGTTTGGGCATTAGTGATGGTACGCCCGGTCAAACTTTTCAATTACAAGGAACTCCAGTATTAGGACGTAGAGAAAACGAATATATTTTGGTAACTCCTGCTGGTGGTTTACCGCAAAATTGGCAAGAAGTCTCAGATTTTGCTGATTCCGGCTCGGAAGACCGCCATTACACTATCGATTCTCTTAGTGGTACAGTCCAGTTTGGACCTTTAATTCGCGAACCCGACCAACTGCAAAAGCGAACGCAGATACGCAGTAAAATCCAGCAACCCGCACCAGAAGATACCATAGTTCAAGTGCGCGATACAGAAACCCAAGCGCTGGATCACCAATATGGGGCAGTTCCCGCGCGAGGTGCTGAGATTAGAATGGTAGCTTATCGTATAGGTGGCGGTCGTCTGGGTAACGTCCAAAGTGGCGCACTCCAGTTTAAAAAATCGGAAATTCCCTACGTTGCTAGTGTCATCAATCATAAACCAGCGATCAACGGTGCTGATGCCGAATCGTTAGAACAAGCTGTGTTGAAAGCGCCGCAAATACTTCGCACACGCGATCGCGCAGTCACAAATGAAGATTTTGAAGTTTTGGCACAACGCGCAGGTGCAGGGGCTGTGGCTAGAGTTCGTTGTTTGCCGGCAGATAGCCGCAGCGGTGCGGGTACGGTACGTTTAATTGTCGTTCCCCAAGCAAATACAGATGCGATCGCCAAAGGAGAAGGCATATCTCCCGAACTGTTTACCTTACAGCCTGCACTTCGAGACCAAGTTTTGAGCTACTTAGACGAAAGACGATTATTAGGAGTACAACTACAACTTCAGGAAGCTGATTTTGTTGGCGTTTCCGTCCAAACAGAAGTAGCTTTAGAGCCAGCTTACTATAATCCCCTTGCTCAACAAGAGATTTTACTTAACTTACGAGTTGCCCTGTATCGATACTTAAATCCTTTAACTGGCGGTTTAGACGGTAAAGGCTGGTCTTTTGGGCGACCTGTGTATACTTCCGATATCGTAGCGTTACTGCAAAAAATCCCAGGAGTGCGCTATCTGGGTGCAGTGGAGCTGTTTGCATTACGCAAGCAAGACGGTATCTGGAGCCGCCAACCCGCACCAGAACCACTGATTGACCCAGGTTCCTTGGGTTTAGTGTGTTCCTGGACAGATAATCGCGTGCGATCGAGTCACGTAATTAACATTATCGAATAGCGTCAGTAGGGCGTTGCTGAATTGAGGTATGAAATTCAAAAAACCCATAATTCAAACTCTTATTCTCTGCGCCTTTGCGCTACGCCAGATGCTACAACGGGGGGAACCCCCGCAACGCACTGGCTCCTCTGCGTGAAACAAATTCATACTTGAAATCAGTAACGCCGTCAGTAGCCATCATCAACTGCTTTCCCACCGCACAGATGAAAATCTCCTTGGCTAATCCCCAGTCTCCAGTCCCCAGCCCCTAGTCCCCATATGGTTCAAACTACATCTAGCCCAAAAAAAATAGACATTCAATTAACCCCAATGCGAATTTCTGAGGGTGTACCTCTGGCTGGCTTAAATTTAGCCACGTCAGAGAGCATAGCAACTGCACCAACTAAATCTAGTTTGGTGCTGCACCCTGGAGAACCCAGCGAATTGATTGTACAAGTGAAGAACTTAGTGCAACATAACTTGCGGTTGACATTAAGAGTAGAAGGATTTCCTGCTGAGTGGTGTCAAATCGGCACAGAAGGTAGAGAACTTGCACCTGGAGCGCAGATGGATGCAGTGCTTTATTTTCAGGTTCCCGCTACATTTTTTGAAGACCAAGAAGCACTGCGTCCAGGGAATAAAGAGCAGTTAGAGCTAAATTTTCGCAGTCGAATTGTTATACATATTGACCCAGACACAGAACAAGAACAAATACAAAACGCAGATTTCGGTTTATACATCCGTCCTTACAGCGCCTACATGGATTTTTTGCCTGTTCTATATCGAGAAGTAGACTTTATCGGTCGCTTCATGAAGATATTTGAAGAAGCTTATCAACCAGTAATTGACAGCTTCAATGTCATGTGGGCGAACCTAGATCCCTTGACAGCACCACGCGCTCTATTGCCCTTTTTAGCACATTGGGTAGCTTGGCCCGTTGATTCTATTTGGAACTTGCATACATCAAGACGTTTAATTCGCCGTGCAATAGAAATTTACCGCTGGCGGGGTACTCGTAAGGGTTTGCGTCTATACTTGCATCTTTACACAAACTTGCCTCTAGACGAACATTTACCTAATGAGGCTGAAAAACATATTAGTATCACAGAACCTTTCGGTCAGAGTTTTGTATTACGACAAGCACAGTTGGGAGAAGCAGTGTTAGGAGGTGGACAATCTTATCACTTTGTAGTTCGTTTGCGCCCCGACCATCCTAATAGCATCAACGAGCAACTGATACGACGGATTATCGACCAAGAAAAACCCGCCTTTTGCACCTACGAATTATTTATA
This sequence comes from uncultured bacterium, assembly GCA_964245695.1. Lineage (GTDB taxonomy): Bacteria > Cyanobacteriota > Cyanobacteriia > Cyanobacteriales > Nostocaceae > Hassallia. The sequence goes on from CAXTNZ010000097.1 coordinate 14,222, forward strand.
GAAAATCCCTCAGCATTATAAATTTATATTCTCAAATCATTTATACTTCATTAAATTTATATCTTTTTCATTTTCTTTCCTCTGCGTCTTTGCGCCTCTGCGTGATAAAAAAAGATGTAATTCATCAACCTAAAAATAGCTATAAACACTAACAAAATTAACCAATCCTAAATCCAAAATTAATATGTCTCACCCCTTCCCACCACCTCCAATTAAACCCTTTGAACGCCTACAACCCTCAGATGGTTTATTAATTAATGCCGAACGTTGGCGCAAAGCACATGATTATCACCGATTGCGACAAAATGCTCATTATCAATGCTTAAATCAACCAGGGATTGTTTGTGGTTTGGGTGTACAAGTAATAGCAGCCCCCCGCGAAGTAGAAGCCCAATATCGGGATGGACGCTGGGTAGAAATTCAGCCAGGGATTGCTATCGATTTGCTAGGAAATCTAATTGTTGTACCAAACACTATTGACTATCGGATTGCTACCGAAGTTCGCGATTCTGACCCTGTAATGCTGTATTTAGTAGTAAGTTATGTAGACCCTGATGAATTGCGTCGCAATTCGCAACACGAAGTTGTACAAGAAATGTATCGTGTTGATGAAAAAAGCACTATACCAGGAAGTACAGAAATAGAAATCTGTCGCGTACTTCTACAATCAGGAGAAGTCAAAATTACCCAACCTGCTGATGTTTTTTTTCCTGGTTATAACAATATTGATTTGCGTTATCGCCGTCAAGCACAAGCACGTCCCCAAGCAATTGTCCGCATGGCGCAGGTAAATCACAATGACCCAGAATGCGCCCGGAGTTTTTTTAATTTATCATATTTATTGCAAGCTGTAGAAGCTTTATATCCATCTTTACGAGGAACTGAAGAAGTAGGTCAGGTGACATTTAATGAAAATATTCAAGAATATGACTTACTTTATTTAACAGGCAAACAAGGATTATCTCTAAATAGTCTTGAATTTGACAACCTTAAAAAATACTTGAATACTGGGGGTGTGCTATTAGTTGATGCACCTTTGGATGGTAATGCTCTCATTGAAAGGATTCATGGTTTAGCACAGCAATTAGAGAATCCTTTAAGACCTTTGGAGGAATTACGGCGAGATCATCCTTTACGTACACGCCCTTTTTTGTTTGCTGCTTTGCCGATGATTAATCAACAATTGATTCAATTGTTAACAGGGGGAGGAATTATTTTAATTATTGGTGATTTGGGATCTGCTTGGGGATTGGATAGAGGATTGAGTTTACCCCGACTTACTATTCGCACGGCTCAGGAATTGGGGGTGAATATTTTAAATTATGCTTGGAAACGGCGACAGCTGATCGGGTTGCAGCAGGAGGATTATTCGGGACAGTGGTAAATGCGATCGCACTTCGGAAGCCACTGATCCCGCCGCCAATAAGCTTACCCAGTTTGCGTCATGATGTTCAAAGCAAGTATTAATGAATTTGTCAACTCTTAATTCTCAACAAGCCCTACCTCTTGCTGTTACCACTGACGAGAAATCATTCGTGAGAACTCTCTTTTTCTCTTTTCTTTGCGATTGAAATAACCTCAATAAATAAACTACGATGATTTAAATTATATATTTGTTGTAGTTAGCGCAGAGAGAGTTAAAGCGCCGACTACAGTATGATTACTCAAGAAAATCAGGTCGCGCTTTTTGATTTAAGTTCAACTTTTCTTCTAAAGCTGTCCAATCTTCTTGCTCAATCAAGTTAATTATTTCGTCAAGGTTGTGGCGATATTGTTGGAGCGATTTAAGCAATGCATCCCGATTATATTGCGCCATCATCACCCCCAACTCAGGATTCCCACCACCGACGCGACTTGTATCTTTAAAACCGGAACTAGCAAACTTTTGGGCTAATTGCAACACCTCTAAGTCAGTTTCTCCCATACAAGCAGCAATCAACGAAGCACTGACCATCACGGGTAAATGAGAAATCCAACTAACAGCGCGGTCATGTTGCTCAGGGGAACAATAATAGATATGAGCACCAAGCGATCGCACAATTTTCTCCACAACTGTAATTGCAGCGGTTGGTGTTGTCGATATTGGTGTCAACACATATGGCTTATTGACAAATAGATTATGCTCTGCGGCTTCTATACCACTGTCTGTATTTCCCGCCATTGGGTGAGCGCCGATAAAATTATCCCACATGGGAGAAATCGCTTTGACTATCGGTGCTTTAACCGAACCTACATCAGTCACGACTGTAGCTGAAGACAAATGAGTGATTAACTGCTCAAATGTGGGAACAATAAGTGCTATGGGTGTGCAAATAAATATCACATCTGCCGCTGCTAGGAGGCTCATGTCAACTGAAGCCTCGGAAACGCTACCGAGGGCGATCGCCCGAAGACAGGTAGATTCACGGCGGCTGACTCCTAAAATATGATATCCTTGCGATCGCAAATCGAAACCTAAAGAGCCGCCGATCAGTCCGAGTCCTAAAATACCGATATTCATTATGATTTTAACATTCCTTTTTAACCGAGTCAAAACTTGACGCTACCTCACCGTTGGGTTTAAAAACCGAAGGCATAACTTGTGAATAAGTTGAGCGATCGCTTCACAGGCGATCGCTCAATTATCCAACATTCCCACTCTGAAGATTCATCAAACTTTTTTAGTCAGACTTTGCCAACAATCCGCATTATCGTAGATACAGCAGTCTTTACAGCACGAGCGGAAAATTATAGCGCAGAGTAACCGTGGAGGAGAGCTTACATTGCCATTCTTCCTTTTAAAGATGCCGCAACTATCCAAAGAAATATTTACGCGGCTGGGGAAATGATTAAAAGCGAAGATATCTCTGCCCAAAAAGGAAAATCAACCGAGCAGGTGAAGCAATTATCCGGTCTAATAGAGGAAGCTAAGAGTAATGCCGCTGCAATTAAAAAAAATTGCTTTCATAGCAGCAAAATTAAACTTCTTTCTAGCACATAACCAAACGATATTAACGAAAATTGTGTATGACAAACTTAACTTTGGTAAACGATTTATTAATTGCTTTGCTTTCAAAGCTTCAGCCGATGATGAAAACTTCAACGCATCTGCGAATATTGTACTACCTTCGGTAAGCATGATTGTAGATTTTGTTAAAGGATTTCATGACTTTGAACATTAATTAGTGGATAGTGGTTAGTAGAACAACCAAAAACCAATAACTAATAACTAACAAATGTAAGGAGCAGTCAAAATGCGTGATGGCTTTAATAAAATGATGGGTCGGACTCGCTATGTAGTTTGTCGCCTATTTATACATTTAGGGGGATCTGAGGTAGCGCCTATTTTGGGACAATTAAATCGTGGCGCACGCCAAGCAATTGATGCAGATGGCGACGTGCAAGTTTTGGGAGAAGGACTGGTAGAACTCTGCCAAACCTTATTGCAATACGATGATTACTGGGTTTCTGCGGCGAATGAAGGGGATGTATTTTGGAGCGAAGGCGAGGCAGGAGACTATGTAAATGAATTATTTACCGACTCTGCCCAACGTTACCTCAGTGAACCAGATTTTAGTTCTACCTCTGGGACGAATGAACCTTTATCTATACCTGTGACGCGCAATGTAATTGTGATGATTACATTGGCTTATGAAGGAGAAGTACCAGATTTGGAAAATGACCTTTCTAATATTCCGGCGTTGAAAGATGCTTTAAAAGCGATAATAAATTTGCACTACAAACATAAACTACGCGCCATAAGCGTGCATTTTTCGCCAGCGCAGTTAGGTGAGGAACTGACTAACGATCAGTTGTTGCAATATTACCCAGAATTGATTCCCTTGTAACTTGTAGGGTAGTCCCTACTTACTGCCGGAATCGAGAACTTGTTAAGCTCGAAGATAGGATAATAGTCAAATGCTCATGTCAATAATGCGTAAATTTACAGCAGTTTTTTTGGCACTAAGTTTGTGTTTAACAACTGTCGGCTGTGGCGGCGGTTCAAACCAAGCTACTACTCCTCAAGCTAAGAATGCTAGCCAAACTTCAACTACCACAAAGCTGAGTGATGGTCAGTATGATGTGCAACAAGCTACATTCGACGATAGCAATGGGGAGTACACGCTATTTTTAATCAACGCTCAACCCCCAACTTTTAGATCCGCAAATTTACAAATGGCGCGGCTTACCGATGATGAAATCAAGCAAGGTAAGAAAAGTTACTTAAAAGTAGAAAATGGTCAGCCTGCTTTTTATCTGGCACCAGACTTCAAAATTGAATATGTCCACAATGTCACCGAGAATAGGACAAATCCGCAAACGGGACAGCAGGAAACAGTTGTAGTTCGTCAACAAAACGGCTTCTGGGCACCGTTTGCTGGGTCTGTAGCTGGTAGTATAGCGGGACAGGCGATCGGTAGTATGTTGTTTAGACCTCAGTACTATGTGCCGCCTGCTTATCAGCCGGGAGGGGTGCTGACTGGCTACGGCGGGTATGGTAGAAGCTATGGTGATGCAGTGAGTAGCTACCGGACTCGTTACAATGCGCCACCCGCAGTAGAAAGAAATCGCACTGCTTTCCGCAGTACAGGGTCGATTAGAAGGTCATATCCCGGTAATTCAACTGTACGCACTGCACCGCGTCCCTACACGGGCAACAGCCGCGCCACTGGTTCGGGTTATGGTGGCAGTACTTTAAGACCTTCTGGCAGATCCAGCACAACCAGACGCCCTTCTGGTAGTGGTTTCGGTAGTGGGGGTCGTTCTGCACCTAGTCGGTCATTTGGTTCTGGTAGACGCCGTTAGGAAATTCGCTCCCGAAGCTCATTCAAAAGTAAGGGTGGGGGAACCCCGCCCCTACATTTTTATGCTATGGCGATCGCTGGTTGCTGCCACCTTCCAACTGCTTTACCAATCACTGCTAGTTCTTGCATCAAATGGTCGAAACGCTCTGGGGTGAGAGATTGGGGACCATCGGATAGAGCTTTGGGGGGGTTGGGGTGAACCTCAATCATCAGGGAATCACATCCCGATGCGATCGCAGCCATTGCCATTGAAGGTACAAATTCAGACCAACCTGTGCCGTGGCTGGGATCAATCATAATCGGTAAGTGTGTCACTTTTCGTAACACTGGCACCACCGACAAATCCAGGGTATTGCGAGTAAACTGACGGTCAAAGGTACGAATACCCCGCTCACACAAAATCACATTCGCATTTCCCGCCGCGAGAATATACTCAGCCGCCATCAACCAATCTTCAATCGTAGCTGCCATTCCCCGCTTCAAAAGCACTGGTTTCGGCTGCGCGCCAACTTTCTTCAGTAGGGAGAAATTCTGCATATTCCTTGCCCCCACCTGCACTACATCAGCGACTTCGGCGATTCTATCCAAGTCGGTAGAGTCCATCACTTCCGTAATAATACCGAGTCCGCTGGCTTCTCGCGCCCTAACTAACAATTCCAAAGCACTCTCGCCGTGTCCTTGGAAGGCGTAAGGCGAAGTCCGGGGTTTGTATGCCCCACCCCGCAAAAAATGCGCTCCCGCAGCCTTAACCCGCTGCGCTGTATCCACAATCATTTCTTCATTTTCTACCGAGCAGGGACCAGCTACAACGACAACGGGGTGGTGTTCCCCAAACACAACTTTTCCATTAGGAGTTTCAACTACTACCTCAGAAGCTTCCCCGTGGCGAAATTGGCGGCTAGCCCGTTTGTAAGGCAGTTCTACCCGCAACACTTGCTCAATCCAGGGGCTAATTTCCTGAATTTGTAGTGGGTCTAAATTAGCCGTTTCACCTACTAAACCAATCACCACTTTGTGCTTACCGACAATTTTTTCTGGTGTCAGCCCCCAGCTAGTTAGTTCCTCATCAATGCGGTTAATTTCCGCCTGTGGGGAATTAATTTTCATTACTACAATCATGTTAAATTTCCTAAATAACTAATTGTTAATTGCTATTAGCTATTATCTATCAACCATTAGTTAGTCAAAAAAATCTCTTAAAAAAATATAGCGCTCAGTTCGTTTTGCTACTGAATTTTGGGTGTAAAAAGAATCATAAATTTTTAATTAGCAATGTTGAAGTTATAAAATTTATTTTAATTTTTATTTTAATTTAAATTTCAACTTCAACATTCACTCTAAAATTTACCCAACAGTGCAAAAACTGATACCTGAGCGCTGATAATTATACGTTCTTTTGACGAGTTTCGCGCCAAACTTCCACCATTCGCCCCCAGTTGGTCTTGAAATCACTCAAGCCTAGCAGTCCCCCAACTCTGTCTTCATCCCAGGAGGCAGACAGAACGCCATAAGTTATCCCTAACACTCCCAATCCAAATAATCCCATGTTAACCAGTAACACGGCGATGGGAGGTAGTGTGATGCTGGCGTAGATGGCAAGCAAATAGCTAGCAACTAGGGTGGCAATGCCTAAAAATGTTGGCACACCACAGAAGCCAGCTACCCGTCTAATCATGCGCTGACTGACAACCTTAGGGATTGCCATTTCTTCTTTGGTGTAAGTCCGCTTTTTGTCAACCTGTTTCCCAGATTCAGGCTGGGGAACAGGTTTATTTTGAGATTTTGGTGGTTTTTGGCGCTTTTTCTTCGGTTCAAAGGGCAAGCGAGCTTCCCCAGGAGAAGCTTGACTAACGCTTTCAGATTCTTCAGCAGACATAAGCGGTAGTCCCTATCCACGAATACCGAGGCGAGCAATCAAAGCTTGATACTTTTCTCGGTTTTCTTGCTGGATATAGGCTAGAAGACGCTTGCGCTGACCAATTATCCTCAAAAGTCCCCGCCGGGAAGAATGGTCTTTCTTATTTGCCTGGAGATGTAGGCTGAGGCGGTTAATCCGCTCTGTCAGCATGGCGACTTGGACATCGGCAGAGCCGGTATCGGTTTCGTGAACTTGGTAATTGACGATGATCTCTTGTTTGCGCTCTTGCGTTAAAGCCATGATGGATTTTATTTATAATCTATGCAGCAGTTTCCCATAATATCATAGCCCTCACGCTGCATGTGGAATCACGTTTGCTGCTACGTTTTGTAGTCTTCTGGACTAGAAAAGTCACACATACAAACTTGTGGTCTCCCTATCATATATAGTCACGTTATCTGTAGTTTGTCGGGAGCGCCAAAAAAGACAAAGACGTTGCGATCGCCTGCACCTGCAACCGCTTCACGTTGCTCAGGTAGACTCGTTTTTTTCTCTGCTTTTAGTTTTTATTGGCAATGCAACACCTGCAACCCCTGCGATCCTCCTGCTATTGCAGCGATCGCCGGAATTTATGGATGTTGTTTAATTTTCCTTATGCTTCAACATACTCTCAACTTCATGGCGAGGATGCAATAGCAAATAAACGTTAAGTAACGGACTAATAAGAGCTTAATAAGTTTAGCTACATAGTTTATTAAGTAGGTACGTATGAATCAATTCAAGCTAGTATTTGATGTTTTAGCACTAAAGGTCTAAGTACAAGCCAGAAAGCATCTTGTTTTTAATTATATGTACATTAAGTAACAGTTTAATAACTGATTAAAAAGTGGAAGAATGATATAAAGTTAACAAAAAAACAAGTTAATGATTAGCGACATGAAACCACCTAAAAGCACGCGAAGGCGGGGATTTGTGCTGACTCCTGTTGGGCTGAAGCGTTTACAGGACGCGATTTTGGCTATGGAGATGGCAGAGAACAACGGCATCCGCTTTACTCTCGACGAGCTAGGCGATCGCATGAATATTTCTAGCAAAACACTCTCGCGATTGTGGTCGTTGGATATAGGTGTAGATCAAAAAACCATAAGATTGTGCTTTAGCACTTTTAACTTGGAATTAGGCAATGAAGACTATGCAATACTAAGTGAACCGAACAATACTGAAACTTCTCATGCGCTCTCGTTGAATTTAGATACAGAAGAAGTAAATTTGTCTGAGTCTTTATCCGTAAACTCATTTGTTAATGAACAGCCTGACCAACTTGAAAATTTTTGGTCATACCCAGATGGACCCGTACCTTTGGATTCTCCCTTCTATATCGAACGTCCCCCAATAGAGGAACTGGTTTATCATGAGGTACATCAACCAGGCTGTGTGATTCGGATTCGCTCCCCCAAACAGATGGGTAAAACTTCTCTTGTGCTGCGACTGTTAGCCTTTGCACAAAAGCAAGGGTATCGCACAGTAAATCTAAATTGCTACCAAATAGATTCCGATTGTCTAACTGACTTAAATAAGCTTTTACGTAATTTTTGCTGGCAAATTGCAACAGAATTAGGCATTGACCCCAATTTGAATGACATATGGGATGAGGAAGTTGGTTGTAAGTTAAGTTGTAGCTTTTACTTGCAGAACTATTTGCTCAAGCAGATTCAAAGTCCAGTGGTTCTGGTGTTAAACGAAGTTGACCGCTTTTTTGAATATCCTCAAATTGCTAGTGACTTCTTTGCCTTGTTGCGTTCGTGGTGCGAGTCAGCACGACAAAATCTTAATTGGCAGAAGCTGAGGCTAGTGGTGGTTTACTCTACAGAAGATTATGCCACTTTGGATATCAACCGATCGCCTTTTAATATCGGACTACCTATTCGTCTAAGCGAATTTACTCAGCAACAGGTAGAAGATTTAGCCCAGCGGCACGGGCTAGACTGGAGTAGTGGTAAAGAATCTGCTCGACTGATGTCACTTGTAGGGGGTCATCCAGCGCTGATTCGGATTGCTCTGTATTATATTTGCTCTGGGGTAATTACTTTAGAAGATTTAATGCAGGAGGTAGTTGACAACGGGGGCATCTACCGCTATCATTTATGGCGACAGTGGGCGAAACTGCAAGAAACACCCAGTCTGGCAAAGATATATGAGAAAGTTGTCACGGCTGAGAAAAGTATTTCTCTTAATCCTATAGAGGCTTATAAGCTCGAAAGTATGGGATTGATTTGCTTTGAGGGCGATCGCATTAAACCGAGTTGCGAACTCTACCGCGCTTATTTTGCAAAACA
>CAXTNZ010000098.1:0-10663 GCA_964245695.1 uncultured bacterium
ATTCCCCCTTGTGCGGCTATCCGTAGTGGATTATCTTCGCACTAAAATGATGATGAGAGATAAATTAGATTCAGTCAATTTACAGTAACTCAGGTTGAATTCAGAATAATGGATTTTGGTATCGGCTTTCTCTCGAACAACGTGATGCTGCCAATCATAGACTTGTTCTATGGGATTGTGCCAAGCTATGGATTAGCGATCGTTGCTTTGACATTGATAGTTCGCTTTGCGCTCTATCCCCTGAGTGCTGGTTCAATTCGCAACATGCGGAAAATGCGGATTGTGCAACCTCTGATGCAAAAGCGGATGGCAGAAATCAAAGAGCGTTTTAAGGACGATCCGCAAAAGCAGCAAGAAGAAATGATGAACGTCCAAAAAGAATTTGGCAACCCACTAGCAGGATGTTTTCCATTGCTAGTGCAGATGCCAGTTTTATTGGCGCTGTTTGCGACTTTGCGGGGTTCACCTTTTTCAGGCGCAAATTACAACGTTAATTTGCAAATTGTTCCGAGTGAACAAATCGAGCAAATTCAACCTCAAGCCTTTGCCACTCCTCCCCAAAACATCTACGTCGCCGATGGCGAACACGTCAAAGTAACTGCTATCCTGCCAGCTGGTAGCAAATTAGCGGTAGGAGAACACACCAAGATACAATATCAAACACTTGAGGGCAAGCCATTTGAGGCTATCTTGGCAGAACACCCGGAAACTAAGTTAATTCCTGAATGGAAAATAACTAAAGGCGAAGATAGGATAAAAATTGATGCTGAAGGCAACGTGGAAGCCTTACAGCCGGGAGATGTGACGATTCAAGGAACAATTCCCGGACTAGCAGCAGATAAAGGATTTCTATTTATTGATGCCTTAGGCAGAGTTGGCGCAACCGATCCAGACGGCACAATCCACTGGGATATCGTCGCCATGATAGTATCCTTTGGAATCAGCCTCTACGTTAGCCAATTGCTTTCAGGGCAAAATTCCAGTGGCGGCAACCCGCAGCAAGATACAGTAAATAAAATTACTCCAGTTATCTTTTCGGGAATGTTTTTGTTCTTTCCTTTGCCAGCTGGGGTGCTGATGTATATGGTGATTGGTAATATTTTCCAGACTCTGCAAACCTATATACTCTCACGCGAAGCGCTACCAGAGGAACTACAAAAAATCGTAGAATCTGAGAAAAAACAAGAAGAAAGCGCAGAACCAAAGGCGCTGCCCTTTGAGCCAAAAAGTTCTAAGAAAAAGGCTACAGGTTGATGCTCGCAGACAGTCCGATGCAACGTGGTCAGCAGTGGTTAAAAACACTGCTGCAAATCACAGGTGTAAATGCTGAGATTACAGGTGGAATAGAAACCACTCAAGGTCAAGATGGGGAGTTCCAAGAAGATAACTACTGGTTGACGATTGATGAAACAAATCTGACACCAGAAGAAATTCGGGTTTTAATTGGCACTGATGGTTCAGTGTTAGATGCCATTCAGTATTTGGCTAATTCCGTCCTTAACTTAAACCAACCACAGGATCAGCAAGCCTCCTACACAATCGAGTTGAACGGCTACCGCGTCACTAGACAAGCGGAAATTCACGCCTTGGCAGAAGCAGCCGCTCAAGAAGTGCGTGCTTCTGGTAGAGAAGTGGAAATCAAATCCCTCAGTTCAGCTGAACGCCGTCAAATGCATACGTTCTTTCAGGATTTTAGTGATTTGGAAACCTACAGCCGAGGCAAAGAGCCGCATCGTCTCCTCGTCGTGCGTCCTGCTCATTGGGAATAACTTTTCCTATTGGCGGCTCACACCAATTTGGATTTTTGATTAACCAGACGCGATGTTCTTCGCGTCTTTAATAATAAGAAATTTCGGAAAACCGCATATAATAGCGATAAAACGCTCTTGAGAGTAAAAGCTAAACTAAATAATGTAGGCTCAGCAAAATTGCTGGCAATATACATAACTTTTCGTTCTTGATCTCTGACAATTTTATGGACGCGATTTACATTCCGCAGCTAACTAAAGCGCCGGAGCGGACACAGGAGATTGAGGTTACAGAGTTTCTGCCTGGTCTAGAAACTTTGACACCAGTTCGTGGTCGTATCCGCGTGCAGCATCAAGGCAATTTTTTACACGTTTCCAGTCAGGCAGAAGCAATTATTACTTGTACCTGCAACCGCTGCTTGCAAAACTACAATCATCGTTTAGCGGTTGATGCTAAGGAAATCATCTGGTTAGACGAAGCAGCCAACGAACCAGAAGACTTGCCTCTAGAGCGGGAAGTGGCTATCGAGGATTTAGTAGAAACCTTATCATTTAATGGATATTTTTATCCGAATGAATGGTTGTATGAGCAAATGTGTCTAGCAATACCCCAGCGTCAGCTTTGCAATCGCAAGTGTCCGGGTATTCCCACAACTACTTCTAGTGATTCCGAAAAATTAGTTGACCGTCGCTGGGCTTCTTTGGAGGCTTTGAAAAAAGAACTTCCAGGCTAGTGGCTAATTGTCAATGGTTTTTTCAGGCGCTCGCCTAACTCCAGCCAATTTTATTTTAGGTTGGCTGCGCTCGCCAAGGAGTCCTAAAAAATTGTCAATATTAACCCATCTTAAAGTCATATTTTAGCAGGTTCGATGTGCCCTGTTTTTGAGCAAGTCCTCAAATCAAGGAAATTCGTCAAATAAATGAAAAATCTTAGCATTAGAATAATATAACTTAATCGATTTGTAAATTTTTATATGATTTTTCGGGGATTTAAGGCGCAAATCAAGTAGATAGAAGTAGTGTGAATAACATAAAAATCGTATTTATACATAAAAAGGTGGGAAGAGTGCTTTCGTGGATGTGGGAACGATCGCCTATCCAGTCAAAAATTTTTCAAGCATAAAATAGCCCACAAGCTAGATGCTAGATTTTCCCATACGCTTCTAAGGTATCGGCGGAAAAATCCACATGCTCCCTCTTGGGCAAATCGTCCTGAGAGAATTTGCGATCGCTGCTGATACTTTTTAGTTGTTAGAGACAATACAAACCTGAACAATGAGATCAGGAACTAAACTACTAACAACTACTTATGAGCTTTCGTGAAGAATTTAAACTGCTGCTACGTGCCCGCTACCCTTTAATCTATATCCCCACCTATGAAGAGGAGCGGGTAGAAGCAGCGATTCGAGAAGAAGCAGCAAACCAGGGCAATCGTCCAGTGTATACTTGGGATTTTGTCGATGGCTACCAAGGTAATCCCAATGATGCTGGATTTGGTCGTCGCAACCCGCTGCAAGCTTTGGAGTTTGTGGAAAAATTATCGGCATCTGCGCCTGCGGTGTTGATTCTACGAGACTATCATCGCTTTTTAGAAGATGTAGCGATCGCTCGCAAACTCCGCAATCTTGCCCGACTCCTCAAATCACAACCGAAAAATATCGTCTTGCTTTCCCCCCGCATCGCCATTCCTGACGACTTAACCGAAGTTCTTACTGTGCTTGAGTTTCCCTTACCCGCCGCACCAGAAATTAAAACGGAAGTGGAACGCTTGTTAGCGGCGACTGGTGGTAACTCACTTTCTGCCAAAGTTTTAGATGACTTGGTGCGCTCTTGTCAAGGACTTTCTATGGAACGGATTCGCCGCGTTTTGGCAAGGGCGATCGCTACTCATGGGGAATTGCAACCAGAAGATGTGGATCTGGTTTTGGAAGAAAAGCGGCAAACTATCCGCCAAACGCAAATTTTAGACTTTTACCCCGCCACCGAGCAAATTTCTGATATTGGGGGATTGGATAACCTGAAAGACTGGCTGCTACGTCGAGGAGGTTCGTTTACTGAAAAAGCGCGTCAGTACGGATTGCCGCACCCGCGTGGTTTAATGTTGGTGGGTATTCAGGGAACTGGTAAATCATTAACCGCAAAGGCGATCGCGCATCACTGGCATTTACCCCTACTACGTTTGGATGTAGGACGGTTATTTGGTGGTTTGGTGGGTGAATCAGAATCTCGCACACGCCAAATGATACAAGTAGCGGAAGCCCTTGCGCCATGCATTTTATGGATAGATGAAATAGACAAAGCCTTTTCCGGACTTGGTAGCAAAGGTGATGCGGGAACCACTAGCCGCGTATTTGGCACATTTATTACTTGGTTAGCCGAGAAAACCTCACCCGTGTTTGTTGTCGCTACTGCTAACGACATCCAAGCGCTACCGCCAGAAATGCTGCGTAAAGGGCGATTTGATGAGATTTTCTTCGTCGGTTTACCCAGTCAAGAAGAAAGAAAAGCAATTTTTAACGTTCATTTATCCCGACTGCGCCCGCATAACCTGAAAAGTTATGAAATAGACAGACTAGCTTATGAAACGCCGGATTTTTCTGGGGCGGAGATTGAGCAAACTTTAATTGAAGCGATGCATATCGGGTTTAGCCAAAATCGGGATTTTGCTACAGACGACATTCTCGAAGCTGCCAGTCAGATAATACCCCTAGCGCGAACCGCTGTGGAGCAAATTCAAAAATTGCAAGAATGGGCGGCGTCGGGAAGAGCGCGTTTGGCATCGAAACATAATCCCTTGAGCGATCGCATTCAACGGCAACTGCAATAATGAATTAATCAACAGTTTATAGTCAAGAGTCCATAGATAATGATCAATTACTATTGACTATTGACTATTGACTATTGCTGGTGAGGATATGACTATGGTTTCTAAGTTACTAAAGTATGTACTTGGGTTCGTCTTGGCGATCGCTGTTTTAATTGGCGGTGGTGTTGCAACTGCTCTCTATTTCATGAATCGCACCGCCATACCCCCTACCAAACCGGTTTTTGCCAATGATTCAGCGGAGGTGAAAGCACAAGCTCCAAAAACTCCGGGAGCATCACCCGATCCCACCCCTAGTAGTAACGCTAACGTTGAAGACTCTCCCAAGCCCAACCCCACTCCTACTAAATCATCCCAGACTGCTGAATCAACAAAACCATTGCCAGATGGCGCTTACCGTGGGCGTGTTACTTGGTCTCAAGGCTTGAGTTTGCGAGCAGAACCCTCATCGGATGCTCAACGTGTTGGTGGGGTTGGTTTTAATCAAAAAATCTTCGTCTTGGAAGAAAGCCCGGATAAAGTCTGGCAAAAGATTCGCCTCGAAGGTAGCGACAAAGAAGGTTGGGTGAAAACAGGTAATACTCAAAAAGTTGACGAAAAAGAGAATTCCCAACCAACAGAACAACAATAAAAGGGACTCTTGACTCTTTACTGGGGACTAGAAACTGAGAAAGAGGAGTTTTCACGCTTTTTTGTGAACCTCGTTCATGAGTAAAAGTTAGGAATGAGCGCAAAAATTGCCACAAACCCTTTTTTCTCTGTGAATGCGTCCTAGTAAGGTTCGTTATTATAGCTTTTCTTTGTGTGACTCGGCGACGGGAGCGTGAGACAAAAAATTATTTATATCATCTTGTCTAATAAACACGCGATCGCAGGAACCGCAATATTTAGCAGCTATGTTTAATAAAGCCCTATATTTTACCACAAAATAAAGATTTTTTTTTTAATGCAACTTGAATTAACCAAGTTAAATCCGCTAGAGGTAACTTTTTAACCCTGGTGGGATTAAGTGGTTTCAAAGTTTTTGTTGTGCATGGTATCCTAATAGCAAAAAAAAATTGCTACCTTGCCGGAAAGCAATTTCATCGATGTGTTGTTAATCAGTACAAAACCATTTGTAGATGATTGACTGTTGTCGCCAACAGTCGCCAGCAGACAAAGACAAAGTTGTCAACGAATTGCTGACGCATTTGGCGATAGAAAAAATGGGCAGGCTTTTTACCAAGCCCTCTCCGAAACGGAGACGCTTCGCGAACGACTTCAGTCGTAGAGACTCGTCCGTTTTGGGACGGTAGTCCCAAAACGGAAAGCCTGCCCATTTTTTCAAGCCGTTCCCCCGTGACATCAACAACACCTACTTAGCGTGCAAGGTAAATACTGCAACAGTAAATTTTTATAACCCAAAAACTTGGAAAAATTATGGAAACCATTGGTAATCTTGGCGTCGCCTCAACCCAAGAGGCATCTGAAAGCATCGAGGTTGTTCCTCTGGGAGCTAATTTTAAATTTTTTGAGAATTGGAAAAACCTGTCAAGCGTTGCGGCAATGCGTCTATTGTCTGTGGCGCTGACTATGGGGTTAGTGAGTGTAGCTGGACAAGCTTTCGCAATTCAGAAAATAGGAGATAACGGATCTGAAGTTACAAACACCCAGAGGTGTTTGAAAAAGCTAGGCTACTTTAATGGTCCAGTAACGGGCAAATTTGCTTCTTTGACCCAAAAAGCTGTAATCGGGTTTCAGCGAGCTAATAGACTAACTGCTGATGGGGTTTTGGGTACTAGCACTGAGCGATCGCTGCAACGAGCATGTCAAAGTAGAAAACCAGGTGGTAATGTTGGTAAAAATCCTGGTGGTAATATCAGCATCGACTTGCGACAAGGTAGCAGCGGAACTAGCGTCTCCAAACTGCAACAGGATTTACGGCAGTTAGGTTACTTTTACGGTCCTGTCAATGGCTATTTTGGTTTAGATACTCAGCAAGCAGTAATCCGATTCCAGCAAGCTTCTAGACTACCTGCTGATGGTGTTGTCGGTTCCAGAACCAAACAACAAATACTCGTCAGCCTTGGCGAAGGTGGTGAATATCCTGTGGTCTCACAAGGTAGCAATGGTGAGGCTGTGACAAGGCTGCAACAGCTTTTGCGGCAGACAGGTTACTACACTGGTAATCCCACCGGTCGGTTTGGCTCCGTCACCAAAGATGCCGTAATTGCATTCCAACGCAATTCTGGCTTAAGAGCTGATGGTGTTGCGAATCGCCAAACTTGGGACGCACTACTGAGATACACACAGAATCCGTTTCCCGGTCAGGGTCAGCCTGACGGTGGAGTCAGTCTCTCTCCTGAGCAAGTAAGAGAACTACAAGGGCGTTTGCGGGATTTAGGCTACTTGAACGTTAATCCTACTGGAAGTGTTGGTCCGTTGACCATAGAAGCTCTGCGCCGATTCCAGCAAGATTATAGACTATCTGCCGATGGAATTGCCGATGCCCAAATATTCGAGGCTGTGCGTAGAGCCTGGGAAGATAGAAATGCTAGTCAACCAGGCAGAAATTATCTCTCAGTAGGTGACAGGGGAGAGAATGTCAGAGTACTCCAGCAGCGTTTGTCGCAGTTAGGTTACTTTAATGCCAATCCTGACGGCTATTTCAGCGAATACACTAAGTCAAGTGTAATTGCATTCCAGCAATATTATCGAATCAATCCCAGTGGGGTTGTAGATTCGCAAACTTGGCAAATACTAGGGTTGAATGGTTCTCCAGTGGCGAATCGTCCTCAGAATAATCGCTTTGTAGTAATAGTGCCGATTTACAATAGCGACACTCTGAACATAGTGCGCCAGTATGTACCTGATGCTTTCCCAGCTGAATCTAAATTGGGGAGTTATGTGAATGCAGGAGCATTTAGCGATCGCGCAGAGGCAGATAAGCGCTCTAGAGAGTTACGCTCACGCGGTTTAGATGCAAGAGTGGATTACTTTTAAAAGTTAGCAGTTAGGAGTTATGAGTTTTAACTCCTAACTTTCTAACATTATGCAACTAAACAAGAGATACCAACTCGGCTAGATTTGCTCTTTCGCAGTAGTTTCGTCGCATCTTTGGCTGATACAGGGCGACTGAATAGATATCCCTGCATTAGTTCACATTCCTGAATTCGCAATAAATTGCGTTGTTCTTCAGTTTCTACTCCTTCAGCAACAACTGTAAGATTAAGTCCATGTGCCAAAGCGATTATTGCATTTGTTATCGCCGCATCATTAGTGTTCTTGGTCAAATCGTCCACAAAGGATTTGTCAATTTTTAGGGAGTGAAGCGGAAAATTTTTCAGATAACTCAGAGAACAATATCCAGTGCCAAAATCATCTATGGATATGCAGACACCCATATTATTTAGTTTGTTTAAAATTGCTTTAGTAAATTCAACATTTTGCATAGCAATGCTTTCGGTAATTTCTAACTCTAAACTCTGGGGATTCAAGTTTGTTTCTAACAATATCTGCGCTACCAAATTGAGTAAGTTGGATTGCTGAAATTGTCGTGCCGATAAATTAACAGCTACGGATAGTGATGGTAAACCAAGAGTATCCTGCCAAGCTTTATTTTGAGCGCAGGCAGTCTTTAAAACCCATTCACCAATGCTTACAATCAGTCCAGTTTCTTCCGCAAGTGGGATAAATTTTTCCGGAGGAATTAAACCTAGTTCTGGGTGTCGCCAACGCAGCAGGGCTTCCATCTTAGGAATTTCACCTGTGGTGATATTAACCTGCGGTTGGTAATAAACTGTAAATTCTTGCCGCTCTAAGGCATAATGCAAGCTATTTTCTAAACTTAACAATTCCGAAGCTTGAGAATTGATAGCTGAGTGATAAAACTGATAGTTATTCCGTCCTTGTGATTTAACACGATATAATGCCGCATCGGCATTTTTAATCAGGGTTTCTCCATCTTCTCCATGCATGGGATAGAGGGCAATTCCAATACTAGTGCTGATATGCAAGTGGTAATTTTCTATATCAAATGCTGGTTTTAATGCTGCCAAAATACGTTGGACAATATAAGCAGCTTCTTTGACATCGTTGATTTCCGGCAAAAGTAAGGTGAATTCATCGCCTCCCCAACGGGCAATAATATCATTTGAACGCAGATATTTTGTCAGACGTTGTGCAACACTTTGCAACAATTGATCCCCAAGGGCATGACCTAGTGTATCGTTAATAGTTTTAAAGCGGTCTAAATCCAAAAAGCACACAGCTAATTTTTCCTGTTTTTCACGCGCTTGTGCTAATGATTCAGACAGCCGTTCATTGAACAGCGCTCGGTTAGGTAAATCAGTTAAAAGGTCATGCAAAGCTTGATGGCGAATTTTGTCTTCTGCTAACTTGTGAGCGGTGACATCTCGAAAACTCCAAACTCTGCCGACGATTTCGCCACCAATGCGCTGCGGTTGGGAATAACGCTCAAATACCCTCCCATCCTTAAATGCGATCGCATCATATATTTGTGCTTCTGGGTGAAGATGTAGTTCTCTGACAGTAGCAAGATATTGTCTGGGGTATTGTAACTCTCTCATCGCCACTCTCAGAGCTTTTCTGTAATTCCCTGATCCCATCAGCAACTCAGGAATACGCCACATTTGCACTAGCTTTTGATTAAAGCCTGCAATATTACCTTTATTATCTACCACTAAAAGACCGTCGGCGGTGGATTCCAGTGTTGCTCGTTGCAAAGAAAGGGATTTTTCTAGTTCTTTTTGTACA
Organism: uncultured bacterium; assembly: GCA_964245695.1. Lineage (GTDB taxonomy): Bacteria > Cyanobacteriota > Cyanobacteriia > Cyanobacteriales > Nostocaceae > Hassallia. The sequence goes on from CAXTNZ010000098.1 coordinate 9,328, forward strand.
CGTTTGCGTTCGGCAATTTCCCTCTGCAATTCTGGTGTGCGCTTTTCTACCATCACTGTTTGCAGTGCATCCTCTGCTAATATGCGTTCATTTTCTAAGGAAATTGTTTTTGCTGTGAGCAAAAATACTGTTTCTGTTGGTTCGCAAATGCTTGCTTGTACACAGTTATCACTATCAAGTTTGCAAGCGCTAATATCTTTCAGTGTGCCAAAAGTGCCAGCAATCTTACCTTCGCTATCAAGTATGATTCGCATATGAACTTGCAGCCAGCGACAACCACCATCTTTAGTTATGTAGCAAGTTTCATGTATATCGTCTTGTGTTTGGCGTTGACTGAGAATTTGAAATAATTCTAAGTTGCGCTGGCGTTCATCAGGATGAACATAATTTAAAAAACTTGTCCCAATGCTTTCTGCAAGTGTAAATCCAGTAATTTCTGTCCATACCGGATTGAGAAATGTCCATAAACCACAAGTATCTGTTTGAAACAATACTTGTTTGCCCAACTTAATAAGTTGGCTTGACGGTTTTTTGCTAACTGGCAATGTTTCTTCTCTAACAACACGGTAGAGAATCTTGTTATTAGCCGCTGGTCTATTTCTAAGTTTTGCTAATATGTAAATTGAGATACATAAGGCAATTAAGTTTGCTCCTAAGTAGGTGAATAAACCAACTATCAAATGCATCATTACAGTCTCGGCTATAGTAGATACGGTATTCTTCTTTCAGTGAAGATTTTGATTTTTCCTGATGAATAACTTAATTATATGTAAATTTACTGAAAATTGTTATCTGTGATTTTATATTTTTTTTATTTATCTGTAATTTTACCTAAAAACTGTCTTTGCCACACATTCTTGTCCGACAAAGTGAGCTTTGACTAGGAATAGCTAAAATCTGAGAGCTTGCTCAACGCCAAATTCCTAAGTCAAAATTTATTGACCAATTTTATTGGGTGACTTTCTATTTTTCATATTCTTATACATTGAAACAAATGTCAAAAAAGATGCGGAAAATCAACTACTGTTTAAAAGTAATAAAATACTATCTTGTTAACTGCTTATTTGATTGATTTTCTCTTTTTAAAATTAAATATAGTTATTATTAAAGCGCTTAAATTTTTATTTTTGACAATTTGTAATGCATTGTCAAAAAAATATTGCAAAAATTTGCATTTTTTAGTAGGTTATAACTTGGTAGCAATTTCATCGATGTAGAGAGTACAAATTAAGGCTACAAACTAAAATAAAATCAAATTGCTGACGGGAACTAAGCAAAAATAAAAGTTTCTAGCCGCTGCTTTAAACACAAAGAGCGAAATACTTTAGCAATACTT
>CAXTNZ010000098.1:10830-23103 GCA_964245695.1 uncultured bacterium
CAGAAAAGATTGGGGGCTAAGTGTTGCTATGAGGGGCGATGGGGAAAGTATAGTTTTCGATTCTCAAGGGTAACAGAAATGTCCATTTCTACAATTCCTACTCAGGACTGGACTTGTAGATGATGGTGGGTTGAATGACTCCGCTAAATTCTCTGACTGAGGTTTTAATAAAAAAATATACTAATGTATAAGTAGGAATTACGTAACTTAAGAACATAGCGTACACATGCAGCATGGTAGTAGGGCGCCTTTGAGAAGGGTAGCGTCAGCTGTCCGTTAGACATCACCTCTAGCTGCATCCGCATCAAGAGACTTCTTGCAAAAGTGTATTTTTTAGAGATTTACAGATAAACAGCGTTTAGACAGATGTTTAAAGGAGCCTTAGCACCCAAAGCTATTAAACAATACTTTACAAAAGTAGGCGGAAATGGTCACTAAGAATAGTATCTTATTATACTATTTTTGTAATTAGGTAAAGATTGTAGATTCTCTAGTCTCTGCACGGCAGTACAGTAAAGCGATCGCTACTACAGGATATAAATTTTCGTTTTTTGAATAAATAACCAAAAAACACGGTTATTGATTACATTGATAAATGCAGTTGTGAACCTTGCTGGGTTTTATTGACTTCAATCCGGGCTTGAAAGGCTTCTTTTATTGATTACATTGATAAATGCAGTTGTGAACCTTGCTGGGTTTTATTGACTTCAATCCGGGCTTGAAAGGCTTCTTTCAGGTGAGGCATATGAGTGACGGTGAGAATGCATGCGAAATCGCAGGCGATCGCATTAATCGCCGCAATTAGGCGATCGCATCCTTCCGCATCCTGCGTACCAAACCCTTCATCGATAATCAATAATTGCAACGCCGCTCCCGCTCTTTGCGCTAATAATTTCGCCAAAGCTAAACGGATGGCAAAGTTAATTCTAAAAGCTTCTCCACCAGAGTAAGTTTCATAAGCTCGTGTTCCTCTGGCATCAGCAATTAAAATATCCAAAGTGTCTATCAACTTGGCATTTTTCTTAGCTTTACTACTTCTTCCAGTTTTCTGCGTGACAAATTGTACATGCAACTGATTCGCACTCAGTCGCGAAAGTAGTTGATTTGTCTCGGCTTCCAGTTGAGGCAAGACATTTTCAATCATCAGTGCCTGGATGCCATTTTTACCAAAAGCTTGCGTTAATTCCTGATAAACACGCTGTTGCCGCTTTGCTTCTTGCAGTTGTTGCTGTTGTTCTGAATACTGAGTTTGCAGCATTTCCAGATGATGAGCAACTTGTTCTAAACGTCCTAACTGCCCGATTTTTTCGTCGAGTTCCCGTCTACGTGCTGCGAGTTGTTGCTCTAAGGCTTGAATTTGCACAGTTGGGTTTGCTGTTTGTTTCAGTTGTGCGACGAGGCTTTCGATTTGGCGCTCAATTGTTTGCCTTTCAGTCATTCTCGCGTGTCTGGAGGCTTCTACTTCTTTCAATCTGACTTTGAGTTGCGGATACTGCTGCTGAGATGACAACATCTGTTGATAACGCAACTGCCAAGATTGCGTTTTGCGTACACTTATGCGAATATTATTATGCTGCTCGGAACTGTAACCGATTTCCGTAATGTAGCGCTCAATATCTGCGATTTGTCTAGCACAATCTGAATCAGTTTGCTCTTGCTGGATTCTAAGTTGTAATTCGGCAATTTGCGCTTGAATTTCGGGTTTTCGAGCGGCTATTTGCCCTTGTCGCTTGCTAGCGTCTTTAATTTGCGCTTGTTTAATTTCTGCCCACCGCCAGCGCTCAACTTCGCTACGGGCGAGGGCGTGATCTTGTTCGTTGTAATTTAGTTGTTGGAGATATTGATTTAATTGCTGTAGTTCGACTTGTTTATCAAGAGCATAATCGCCAACTTCAAGCGATCGCTCTAAATGCTGTTTTTCGGCGGCTATTTGTTGTAGCTGCTGTTCCGCATCACTGGTAGACTGAAGCTGTGCTGCCAATTGCCCTCTTTGTTCCCGCAAAGCATCGTATGAAGCTAATTTTTGTGATATTTCCCGGTATTCCTGCCTGAGTACCTGAATTTCTCTATCTGAGAATGCCATTTGTTCGCGGAATACCCACAATTGCCCTTCCGTATCCTTGTACTCTGCTTTAGTTTTATCTGCTACTCGATTCCAGTGATGTTCATCCAAAGGGCGTTCGCACAACGGACAAAGAGCATCAGGATTTTGCAGAAGAAGCAGTTTTTGCTCTAGTTCCCCCAGCAGTCTTTCATACTCTCGTTGCTGCGCTTGCAAGCGTTCGATAAAGTGACGCCTCTCCTGTCCTTTTTCTTGAACTCGTTGCAGATAAACCCGCTTTTTCTCTAATTCCTCAATTTGTATTCCCACATCCATCACCGCTTGTTGCAATTGCGGTTGGCGTCGTGAAGTGCGTTGTAGTTGGTTTTCTGTAGCTTGCAGTTGTTCGAGTCGCGCTACCAAACCAGCGCTCAAACGATCCAACTGACTTTGTATAGTTGCTCGCTGTTGCAGTAGGGGAGACACTTGCATTTGCAGTTTATCTAAATGAGCAACTTGGTTACGCGCTGTAACAAGTTGTGCTAAAGCTGCTTCAACTTCGCTCCTACTGGTGAGAGTATGCTGAATTTCTCGCTCTTGTTGCTGCAAAGCTTCTAGTTGAGCTTCGGCGTGTTGCAGTTGCCGTTCCAGATCGTTGATTTGTTTGCTAAGCTGTTGTTGCTTTTGTTGACGCTGTTGTTGAGCGCGGGTGAATTCTTCAAATTTGGCGCTCATAGATTCTTCTTGAGATTGCAGCGATTGATATTGCGCGTATCCGGCTTTTATCTCAGTTTCTTGACTTAATATTGCGTCTAAATCTGATAGCTGACTTTTAATTGCTGACTGTTCTTGTTGCAGGCGATCGCAGTCAGAGTTAAGATTTTGGTATTGTTGCCTGACAAAGCTCAGTTGTTCAGCCCAATTTTGCCGCTGATGCTCGACAACTTGCAAACTTTGTAGTTGAATATTATCAAAAGCTTGTATTTGTTGCAGTTGATTGAGTTCTGCTTCTAATTCTGCTTGTTGTGCCAGCGTCGCCGAGCGTTGTTGCAATTGAGTTTTGCTCGACTCCAAAGAACGCTCTAATTCCTCTACCTTTGCTTTGAACTGACGGGACGATTCTTTTGCCCGTTCTTCCAATTCATCGTATTGATTGAGTTTCAACAACTCTGCTAAAATTTCTTTGCGTTCGTTCGGGCGCTTGAGCATGAACTCGTCTGCACGACCTTGACGCAGGTAGGCAGAATTAATAAAAGTGTCATAATCCAGCTTGATGTGTTCAACAATCAAATCCTGAGTTACCCTTACTCCTTTGCCAGTAAGTGCGCGAAACCCAGAAGGTGTTTCCACTTGAAATTCTAAAACGCCAGTTCCACCTCGAGGGCGGGTGCGAATAACTCGATAAATTTGCTGATTGCTTTGAAAAGTGAAATCCACCCGAACTTCTTTAGAGCCAGAATGGATAACATCATCTTCAACACCGGCGCGGCTTTCACCCCAAATCGCCCAGGTGATAGCTTCCAGAAGCGAAGATTTACCCGCGCCGTTGGAACCACAAATACAAGCCGTGTGCAAACCGCGAAAATCTAAAGTTGCATCACGGTAACTGAGAAAATTTTTGAGGATTAGTTGTACTGGGATCATCGAGGCTATAGCGCCACATCTACTTTTAATAAATAACAGTACAGATGCACTTAAGCTAGTTTAGCTATCTTGAAATAATGTTTCTAGTATTGAAGACTTTAATTTTACAAAACTTAACAATAGGAATGTCGTATTTTTCTTGTTATGCAAAAAGTTTTTATTTTATTGAGATAAAAATTAACCCGCCGCTGGCTTTCACCCTTGGAAAAAATCTTCTCAAAACGCCCAGCCCTCTTCAAATCAACTCGTTTTGGTGCGTAAACGAAAGCGCATTTTTGCGGCTTACTGAGAATCTTGTTAATAAATGAGGATCTAAAAGCCGCAAAAATGCAAGGGCTGGGCGTTTTGAGTAACTTTTATGAATCCCCTAGTTAACCGGGAAGAAAGTCAGAGGGATAAATAAAGGCAAGAGTAGAAAAAACTTTTCCCTACAGTCTGACTCTGCTTTGTTGACTACTGACCGCCGATTATCACTGATGAATAAAAATCGGGGAGTAGGCGGGAATTATATTCGCCACGACAGTCTATATATAGTAGGCTAACCTTTTTCGCAGGAGCAACGCTGACGCTATTTTTGGATAATCTGAAAAAATCAAATTGCTAATTGCGATCGCTTTGGTTTAGCCTAGATCGATGTATCAACACAACATATGTACTTACTGCAAATTTGGTATTACTGAATTTAAGTATAAATCAGCCTCACGCCAAGAGAAGTTTGAGCGGAGAATCTCAAGTAAAAAGAAAGTATTCATGCATAAGATTGCAAATTTGTCTACAATATAATAAGTAAGAGTTCGCAGTAAGCCAATTCGCCTCTATTCAAGGCATACATATGTGGACATAGAAAGTAGAAAAATATTCAGGAACAATTTTTGGAACTTTGCGTCATTGATAAGTCTCGCCCTTGATTTATTTAGGGGTATTAGCAGTATAAAAATGTCAAGGAGCAATTTCACAAACTCCCGGTCATCAAAGCACTTTAACTTTCGGAATATGCCTGTAGACAGGTTTAAAACCTTTCAGAAACAATCTCAGTAAATCGACGTCATTACATACATTACAGACACAAAGGAAACCCTCTCATGACTCGCCTTATTCGTTGGAAATATGGAACCGTTGCACTCATGTCATTGGCAATTAGCACGGGTGCTATTGCCCCCATGTTTGTCTCTACTCCTGCTAACGCACAACGCATTTATGGTCAATCAAGTTCAGTTTCCATCCCTCGGGGAGTGACATTTCCCGTTGCTTACGAAAAAGACAAAGTTGTTGTAACGCCAGGGGAAACTGTACCTCTAACGCTGACAGTTGCAACCAACATTATAGACAGTGGCAGAAATGTATTAATTCCTGCTGGAACTCAAATTGTCGGACAGTTGCAACCAGTAACTAGAAACGGTAAAAAAGGTGTTCAGTTTGTAGCCCAAGAGTTAGTTTATTCTTCTGGTCAGCGCCAGTATGTAAATGCATCTTCTTCGGTAATTACCAGAACTGAAAAAATCAGCCAAGGAGGTGATACAGGCAGGATTTTAACAGATGCAGCTATCGGTGCGGGTGCTGCTAGTGCTATTTCACTGATTACAGGCGATCGCAAAATTCAAGCCATTGAACCTATTGGTGGTGCGGCTGCGGGTGCTGCTGCAAGTGTGCTGTTGCGGAAAAAACAAGCCGATGTCTTCGTCCTCAAGCCAGAACAAGATTTGAATGTGACTCTGAGTTCTAACTTGGTAGTATCCCGGAGTAACTACTAGGCTGAACACAATTCAAAAGGTGACTTTAATCATCCCAAAGCAAGCGATCGCCACTTTAACATGTGTGTGCGATCGCTTAATTTTTCATAATTCAAGAGTGCATAAATATTATTTTGTCTCACGCAAAGTCGAGGCAGCGCGTTGCGGAGCCAGTGCGTTGGGCGGCTGTGCCGACTTGAAGCACAGCCGCGTTGGGGTTCCCCCCGTTGTAGCGACTGCCGTCGCAAAGTCGCAAAGAAGAACATAAAGATAAGGATTTTTGCACTCTTGTCTATTGATACCCTTAAATTTATAGCTTTTGGTCTTTGGACAATTCCAAATAAAGAAATTAGCCACAAAACTGCAACTGAATGTAGCTTTTTATTTCCGGTTTTACCGTAATACGGTTCAGATAAGCCTTTTTTCTCTCTCCCTGAGCAAGAACTGCTTCCCCTGCAAGCCTAGCTCAGATAACTTTTCTTAACTGAACCGTATTAAGTTTTACCGCGCATTTACGCTGTTCCTTTGCAGTAGATTAAGGGGCGCTGTAAGTCGAATAGACGACACTACACTTGATAACGACACTTATGCGGCACTATACCTTGTTGTTGCAAAAGCTATATTTCACCAGCTTTTAAGACATCTGCGTAGTCGGTGAACCCTGCTTTAGGAACAGTAAAAAAAATTTTATTTTCCCGCAACTATTTTGTCAAAGGTACGTCTTGCTTGATATCAAGGTTCGTTTAAATACTTATGTCATCGCTCTAATCGCTTATAGGTAAGTAGTAGCGCTTAAGTGCTACTACTTAAAAAGCGATTAAACGAGCTTGTTTAACTGCGTAGAAATAGCCTTTACGTTGGCTAAATAATTAGTAATAATATGACTGTTATAACTAAATAAATTTATCTACCAAAGTCAAAAAACACTTGGAACTATTTATTTAAATAAATGTCTTATCAACTAACAGAAATACACAAAAGTGTTGGGGAGAAAGGATTGAATGTTTAGTTTAAATTGCTGGAAACAAAAAACAGCTGCACTCATGAGTTTGAGTGTAACAGCGGGTACTGTAGCACCCTTCATTGCACCTGCACCCTCTTTCGCTCAAACTACTTTTTCTGATGTTCAATCTAACTACTGGGCGGGACAGTTTATTCAAAAATTATCAGAGCGAGGCGTTATCGCCGGATTTCCTGATGGTACATTCCGCCCAGAACAACCGGTAACACGCGCTCAATTTGCGGCGATGCTCAACAAAGCTTTCCAAAAAGCGCCAAAACGGCAGGCTAGCGCATTTAATGATGTACCAAGCAACTACTGGGCATCTGCTGCGATTCAGCAGGCTTACATCACAGGTTTCTTGTCAGGATATCCCGGCAATCGCTTCGAGCCTAATCAAGCTATTCCCCGCCAGCAGGTTTTGGTTTCCCTCGCCAACGGTCTAGAATATTCTCCTAGCAGTGACACTCAAAGTACTCTGCAATACTACAACGACTCTTCTAGTATCGCTGACTATGCCCGTAGTCCGATCGCGGCAGCAACTCAGAAGCAAATTGTAGTCAACTATCCGAATGTTAACTTTCTCAATCCTACACAAACCGCCACGCGGGCACAGGTAGCCGCTTTTATCTACCAAGCCTTGGTCAGTACTAATCAAGTTTCCGCAATTAACTCGCCTTATATCGTAGCTACTAAATCGACTCCTTCAACACCTGTAGCCGTGAGAATTCCTCAAGGGACAGGTATCCCAGTGAAGTACGATAAGGCAGAAAAAATTCTCGTCACCAAGGATGAAACAGCGCCTTTGACACTCACAGTGTCGCAAAACGTAGTCACCCAAGAAGGAACTGTGGTGATTCCCGCAGGTAGTCAGGTTGTCGGTCAACTTAAACCTGCTCAAGGTGGTTCTCAATTCTCTGCCCAAAAACTGGTTTTGCCCTCAGGTCAAGAGTATCAAATCAAAGCTACTTCTGAGGTAATTAACAAAACCGAAACAGTTAAAAAGGGCACTAGTGCTTCGGCAATTATTAAAAATACTGTATTGGGCGCAGGTGCAGCTGCCGCAGTATCTGCTGTCACAGGCGATCGCGCTATTGGTACAGAAGAAGTTTTGGGTGGCGCTGGTATCGGCGCGTTGATTGGTCTGTTCTTTGGAAAGAAAAGTGTTGATTTAATCGCAATAGACCCAAACACCGATTTACAAATGACAATCAATCAAGACTTCCAGGTTTCACTTAAATAGTTATTCGTCATTAGTCATTAGTATTTACAAATGACTAATAACTAACTTTCAACTTCAGGTAACCAAATAATAAAAGTAGTTCCAGGCGCATCGGGTGATTTAATAGCTGAATTTATAGCAGGGCTGAAAACTTCAATTTCGCCCTGCATTTGTTCTATTAATTGTTTGGCGATCGCTAACCCCAACCCAGAACCAGGAATTTCTGTTTCGGCTTGTACACCCCGATAATGCCGTTCCCCAAGATGCTCTAAATCTTGTTGTGGAACGCCAGGACCATTGTCACTGATGGCAATTCCCCGAAAATGAGGTTTTTCTTGTCCCGCCTGAATCAAAATCTTGCCGCCAGCAGGAGTGTATTTCAGTGCATTGTCGATGATGTTGCTCAATACCTCTGGTAATGTTTTGGAATTAGCGCGTACTAAAGGCAAATTTGGGGGAATTTCTGATATAAGTTGTAGTTTTCTCTCCTGTGCTATTGCTTTGGCTGACACTAATAATGGATTTAATATATCTGCTAAAGCGCAGTCAGCTTCTTTCTCTTCGCTTCCTGGTAACAATAGCGCTGGTTTCTGGTCTTTTTGCACAGTTGCTTCTACAAATACCTCTTTTTCTGGAAGTTTGAACGGTGCTAAATCTTCCGCTGTCAAATCAATGATTTTATCGAACTGTTGCAGCAATTCCTGAAGGCGATCGCTTTCGCGAACTATACTTGTAGCCACCTCCCGATTTGGATCACCTGATCGCAGTCGCTTCAACAGCAGTTTGCCAAAAGTCCGCAATGCCGTTAACGGGTTGCGAAACTGGTGCAATAAGTTATCCAGCAAATCCCGTTGCTTTTCTTGGATAATTTGTTGTTGATGCAACTGGTGCTGTAACCATGCTCGACGCTGATCGAGAATACAGGCGATCACCAGCGTTTGGGCTATCCTTTGAATTTCACTACGTTCTTTTTCATCCCATCCCCGGTCTTCTCTGGCTGTCACCAACAACCCCATCATTACACCCTCATGGATGAGAGGTAAAACAATTTGGTCGCCACTCAGGACATATTCCTTTTGTGAATGCGGTTGCGCCGCATTTGGCGCCCCAGACTCTTGTGATGAGGCAGAAAAGTCTTCAGATGGTGTCAATAACTTCTGCTTCAGCTTGGGGAATACTAAAGCATTGCCAACTGTAAGTTGCTTGCGTGCGATCGCCATTGCATTGTCCTCCCCTTGCCGAACCACTGCCGTATCTGGGTAAACCACCACAGGAATCAGTTTTGCTTCACCTGTCCCAGCCTCTACCAATTCTTGTGTTAAATACACAACACACAAAGTTGCTCCTAGCCCTTGGGCTAAAAGTGCTATTTGCTCTTGGCACAGAGCAACAAACTCAGAACTGGCAGACATTAACATTTTTCAGCTCTTGCTCAAAATTACACAATATAAGGGATGATTAAGGAACATGGCTTAGTTTTTCCCTCATTCATTTAATAAAGCTTAACCAACTCTGGCAAGTAATGCTTTGCTCTTAGGGATTATATACTTCGCTGTTTTTAGTTTATTTACGTTCAAAAATAAATATTAGTTTTGTTGTATTAAAAGTTTAAATACTATTGACTTTTTTTACTAGAAATCATATAATTGCGACGGATTTGGTAGCTATAACTACAATCTATGGCTTGAAAGAGGAGGAAAATAGGTTGGCAAGGAGACGCAAGCGGAAAAGTCGTCGTCGCCAAGAAGGGCGACGTATCCTGGAACACGTGCCTCAATATAGCATCGAAAGCGGCGAAGAGAAACCTGTGACAGCAGCGAGAAGATTCATTCAAGCTGAAGGTATTTTGCCACCCGCCTTGCTACTCGTAAAGCGGAATGAACACACCACAGACCGTTATTTCTGGGCAGAAAAGGGGCTGTTTGGTGCTCAATACGTAGAAGAGAACCATTTTCTGTTTCCTAGCCTGAGGATATTAGAAAATCCTTCAGGTCAAGAAATGGCTATGGCTAGCCGTTGAATAATAAATAGTTGTCTTACGGATTGAGTGTGGCTTGGTGACAATTATTAACTGGCAAAAGTGTTCAGTTATTTAAAAGTGGCAATTTTTTTTAGTATGCAGATGATTTGCGTAGAGGTAGTGTAGGTAATCAGACAATCAACTCCTATCAAACTGCGCTTGTTTGCCAGGGTTGATTGTTTGTGTCTTGGATTCAAAAAAATGGGGAGAAAGCGATTCTCCGTTGGAGAGGCTACGCCAACGCTTGTTGGTCGATTGTATACAATAACTATTTGTTGAACCGCCAAGCACCCTCTGGCAATGAATATAGCTTTTCTCCCACCACATAAGTAGTGGGTAAAAGTGACAACATGCAATTTGTGTCTTTTTCCTAAAGTGTATTTCTTTAGGAGGAAGACACTTCCAAAGACATTTTTTTGAACTTCAAGAGCAGCGATTGCCCAAGTCAAGTCTTTTTCTGGTCAGAAGCCTGCATCTCAATAGTAAAAGATGCTCAAAAAACAATGGTTATTCACAAAGCTTTAGCTGTAACTCCCTTTGTAACTCAATGAGTTCATCTCGATGGGCAATTACAGTTATTTTACTTTGTTCGTGTTTTTCGCTCTTGGTTGCTTCTACTTTGAGCAATACCTTCTCAAGTCTTCCGGCTTTTTTCCAATAAAAAACACCACTAACGGGCGATAGCAGTACCAGCCCGACAAATGCCGTACTGAGGCTAGGAAAAAGCAGCGACAACACTAGTGATAAACAAACAAAACCCGTCGCTGCTAAAAGTGTCAAAAACAAAGCCAAAAACCAGCTGGGGCGAACAAACCCTTCAAACGTCACTTGGTTTTTTTTTGGGTCTACCGCTGCCACTCGGTAAGACCGAGAGCGAAAATACTCCTGTAATTTAGGCATTAAAGTATCTTCGTCTAGAGTGGAAACCAGTTGCGCTGTTTGTATGCGGTCTTTGGTCGAGGCACGAATAAAGAAAAACAGCCCGACCGACAACAACAAGGTTAGCAGCAACGTGGATGGCAGAATAGTATTATCCATAACAAATTGTTACTGTTTTAGTGGAGGAGACTTATTCATTATCAATTATTCGTTAATTTGTCCTCCGGTTTATGTATTCTTGCCACAAACGAGCCAACTTCTGCGCTTGAGAAAGCCATTCTGGGGAAACTTGGTACATCCGCCTTGGGCGTCCGCGTCCTTCGAGTTTCTTCCAATACCCAGTGATTGACTTTTGGTCTTCCAGAAATTTGATTGCACTGTACAGTACAGTGTCTGAAAGCCTATAAGTTGGATATTCGGTTTCCAGTCGCTGGATCAACTCTGTACCGTAAGATTCACCCTGTAGCAAAATATACGATATGTAAGAAACTGCTAGTTCCTGACAGAGGTAAGTTGGCGGAGGATTCTCAAAGAATTGATATATATCCTCAAGTTTCATGGTTATTGAATGGCTAAAAAATGCCTTAGGGTTGAGCCTGCAATCTCTATGGTTAGTATATAGTGCTACCCCCCCTGCTTTATAAGTATATAACGCTACTTAGGCTATATTGCCAAAGCGCAAACATTACACCGTAACCTACGCTTTTTAAGTCGTAAGCACAGTTATGCCAGTTTCAGGCGCGCAAAAGAAAGCGCCCTTACCTAAACTTGCTTGCGGTGTGGTGAGGAGCCATAGGACAACAGATTTACTGCCATCCTTGTGTCAAGTGATGCTGAGATGGTTAGAACTGCTTAAGCATAAGATGCCATCTAAGCAATTTTAAACGTAAAATGCATTTTTTTTTTAAAACTTAATAAACACTTTGTTTTCCGGTGATTATCCCAGTGTAGATTCTAAAACATTAAGCTTAGGAAGATGTCTGGTTCAAAGCTGTTGAGACTCTTGACACACCCAAGCTTAAATTCAGTACTGACTTAATGTACTTGAGATACTCTTGTTCCATCTGGTAAGTGTGATAGTAAATTTAGCAATTCTCCTAGCACTTTGGTGATCCGTATGACAGAAAAGCCCAGATCGCAATCTTCTTCTTCACTCCTCTTGGAAATTGCCCAAACGTTTCGCCTGACCGGTTGGATTAGTTTTTGGGCGCAGTTAGTGCTGGGGGTGATTGCTAGCGTGATTTTGGGGTTTGCTAGCTTGAGTCGTGAGACAGCTCCCAATCAAGCGACTGCGGGAACTGGGTTAGGCATATTTTTTGCGGTAACTGCGGTAATTACCCTAGCAGTGGCTATATTCTGGGCTTTTCGTTATACCAGAATCGCCAGACAACTGCAATCCTCCAATCCCAACAACCGTCCCCGTAAGGCAGAGACGATACAACTCTTGCGGACGGGATTAGTAGTCAATTTGGTGGGACTGCTACTAGCACTGGTCGGGGCGGAAGCGATTGTTGGCGCTTTGTTGACGAAAGCGCTAACTTTGCCGCAAGCTGGTGCGGGAGTTTTCCAAGTAGATCCTTCCCGGATCATCCGCCCCCTAGATATTTTTGTTGTACAGGCAAACACACAAACGCTTGCTGCTCACTTTTCTGGGCTTGTGTCGTCGATTTGGCTACTCAATCGCATCACCAAACCGCAATGAGGAGTGGGGGAGTGGGGGAGTGGGGGAGATAAGGG
>CAXTNZ010000099.1:0-22791 GCA_964245695.1 uncultured bacterium
AAATTGCCCCCTGCTACAAAGCCTCCTCTTATCTGCCTAAGACTTCAATCCGTACTGGTGCAACTCCACTGCCCATCATTCCCAAAATCCGTGCAGCAGCAAAAGAAAGGTCAATAACTCGACCGCGAATGTATGGACCCCGGTCGTTAATTCGCACTACTACAGAACGACCGTTGCGGGTGTTGGTAACACGGACTCGCGTACCAAAGGGTAAGTGGCGATGGGCGGCTGTTAGTCCTTCTGGATTAAATCTCTGTCCGCTGGCAGTGCGATTTCCAGAGCCATCATAGCCATAATAGGAAGCGACGCCCCTCAAGGAGACTTTCACAGGTCCGATGTTAATCTCTGATGGCAACTTTGGTATTGATACTGGTAATTGTGCTGGCAAGTTAAAAATCTGCCTTAGGGGAGATGCGTTGCCTATTAGTCTCCGAAGGCGATTGGTTGCTTGCAATGCATCTTCTGCAAGATTATTGGTTGAATCTGGCAAGCGGGTCTCGTCGTTTATTTCGACCAATTCTTCGCCATTGGCTTTGATGATATAGCGATCACCTGAAGTCTGATCGCTAGAGGCGCTTTTATTCTGCGCTTGATTAGCAACTGTCGATTCGCCCCCTGCCTTCCAACTGACGATAATTTGACTGGCGTTTACATTTTCCCGGATCAGTTGGTTTATCCTTGCCGCTACTACACCAGCCCTTTCAACTGGGTCATTTTTGCCAAGGTTAGTCTGGTTACTGACATCCGCAACGTTTCCCACGGTTGCAACTTTTGCCGAACTGCCAGCATCAGCAGCGTCTGACTCTACGCTCTTTTTATCACCAATTACACCCACTTTGGTTTCTTCGGTTGCAACTGGTGTAGAACTCACAAAGGTGAGAACAGGAATATGGCGAATAAACAGGGTTGCAGCTTGACGACCTCCAAGATTGTGAGGATGAATTTCCGTAATCACCTCATTCGAGGTAGGGTTCCCTGCTGAGGATTGGTATTCTCCTACCTTGACCACATCAGGTGAAGGTGTTTCTTGGGAAGCCGTATCTTTTCCTTCATCTGCTTGAGCACGACCGACTGAGGGTATCCCCAAAACAGTCATAAACAGGGTGACAATAGTCCACAAATGTCTTTGATTCATGCGTCCGATTTTAAAGCGATTTAAGAACTGAGGTTTTATCTTTCGTGGTATTTCGCACCACTAAGAGTTAAATTCCCCAAAAATTCAAACTCATTCCGCTTTCACTTTTTGTTTATAACTGCAACAGATTAGCACGAACCTTTTGTCTTGGGGATCAGGGTCTGATCGGAATTCTTGGTAAATTTATCAAATTTCCATAAAGATTTAAACCGCAAAACCTTTTGAAAAAGCGGATTTTGGCTATTTAATTGTTGTTTCTAAAAATTAGATTTTTTCTTAATAAAACTTAATATTACTTATTAAAAAAATTGCTAGGGCTGTGTAAACTACTGCCCATACTGCTGTATTTGTAATCTGGAAAACAAAATTTCCATCATGAAACTACTCAAATAACAAGATCACTTTTCTTTTAACTTATAAATATAAATACTTAAATTCAATTAGATTAATTAATTTCTTACATTTCATTAGAGATATCTCACCAGCAGCCTGACAAACTGAGATTAATTATCTTTTTTAAAGAGTTGCATTCTACACCAACAAGTAATCCACACAGTCTTAACTGATGTTTGAGAAATTGTCAAATCAGTGATCTACCGCAACAGTAGCCGGTAGCAGAACCGTGGATGCTGCGTCCGTTTAAATTTATTCTCATTAGATAAAAATCAATGATGAGAAAATTAACCAGGGTTCGTTAGCGCGTCTTCAGTAGTTTGTCGGTGTAGCAAAAAATGGAAAATTTTCCCCAAAGTAGTTTTTGTAGCGTAATTTTGGCGGGTAAGCTGTAAGCCTGATGGCAAACCAAGGAGATTTAGAAGCTGTTCTTAACGACTTGTATTCCAAATACAAGTCACTGCAAGATGGTGTAGTAGCAAACTACATCCCGGAATTGGCAAAGGTTAACCCGGATTTATTCAGCATCTGCGTTGTCACTGTTAACGGTGAGGTTTACCAAATCGGCGATGACAACCAGCTATTTACCATTCAGTCAATTTCCAAGGTGTTTGCATACGGACTTGCACTTGAGGATCATGGACGGGATTACGTTTTAACTAGGGTTGGTGTGGAACCGACGGGGGATGCATTCAACGCGATTATCCTAGATGAGCAATCAAATCGACCATTAAACCCAATGGTAAATGCGGGAGCGATCGCCACCACCAGCTTGATCAAGGGGTCAGGTGCAACCGAACGTCTCAACCGAATGTTGGATATGTTTCGGCGATACATCGGTCGAGATGTGTTCGTTGATATTTCAGTTTTTACCTCAGAGCGCACCACGGGACATCGCAACCGGGCAATGGCGCACCTGATGCTAAACTTTGGCATGATTGACCGTAACATTGAAGAATCGCTGGATTTGTACTTTCAGCAGTGTGCTGTGATGGTGAATTGCCACGATTTAGCAGTTATGGCAGCTACCCTAGCAAACAAAGGTATTAATCCGGTTACAAAAGAGCGTGCTGTTGATAGCAGTTACATTAAAGACATTCTGAGCGTAATGTATACCTGCGGCATGTATAATTTTGCAGGTGAATGGGCTTACAAAATCGGTATTCCTGCAAAAAGCGGTGTTTGTGGTGGAATTATCGCCGTTGTACCGAATAAGATGGGGATTGGGGTGTTTTCGCCGCGTCTTGATGCGCGTGGTAACAGTGTGCGGGGAGTAAAAGTGTGTGAAGAACTTTCCCAGCAGTTAGGTTTACATCTGTTTGAGTGTTCGCGGAACAATTCAACGTTGGGAGATTTGTGTAATTAAACTTTATTTATTTAGACCAGTCAGCAATCAAGCTTTATCAAAGTCTAATTTATTTCCAAGTCTCTATAACAGACAGTGTGAGGTTTTAGCCAAAAGTAACGGCTGGTTTAAAACCCGTTTTTTTTACTTAATTTTTTCCGCTTTGTATGAGTCTTTGGGTTGGTTTTCTCTACTAACAAGCAATTAGCCTAGTTGATTTCCCTACAGACGCTATTTCAAAAGTAGTCGCACGCTGCTCCCTTGAACGGTAGTATGGGAAAAGCAACTTGGGTTATTACTCATGCTCGAACTTGCTAGGCAATGCCCAATCCAGATAAACTGCAAATTTTATTAGTGAATATCTATGACTTCGACAGTTCCCTCTAAAAGTCGGAAGTTACCAACCCAAGCAATAGGTGCGAAGATTTTCCACTCTTGTAATATCATTAGCCTGTTTATCATGCTCACCAGTGGATTACAAATTTACAACGCTAACCCTGTTTTTGGTGGACGTGCCGGTTTACACATTCCTCCCCTATTTACTTTAGGTGGTTGGCTTGCGGGAGGCAGACATTGGCATTTTGCGGCAATGTGGCTATTCTCACTGAATCTTTTGTGGTATGGAATTTACGTTTTAATTACCCGCCGCTGGCGACATCGGTTTGTCGGGGTTAATGACATCAAGGCATTACAAAAAACTCAAAACTCGAAGCGCCTAATTTATGCTTGGCATCGCATCGCCTATACAGCCATTATTCCTATCTTGCTGTTGGCTTTACTAACAGGAATAGGCATGTATAAACCTGCTCAGTTTCCCTGGATTGTTGATATGTTTGGTAGTTGGGAAGCATTGCGAATTGTTCATTTTTCTTCAGTGCCAATGGTTATCCTATTTGCAGTGGTTCACTCGCTGTTAGGGCGTAAAGCCGGGGGTGAGGAGTTGACTGAATCGATGTTTTGGTAGAACACCAGAGGTTATGGGGTGATAGGGAATCAAAAGTAAAAATATAAAATTATCGAACAAATATGAGTTTAATTCACGTACCTAGTTCTCAATTTTCCCGCAGAAAGTTTTTACAAATCTCTGGCTTGTCCGGCATGAGTTTTCTTCTAAGTGGTTGTGGCGCACCGATACTTGAAGATGTTGTGGGCAAACTTTCTGAACCGTTGAATCAGAATGTTGAAGCATTGCTATTCAAGCCACAAAAACCTGTGCCCGAATTCTCTAAGAGTGAGATTAAACCAAAGGAGTTGATAGTTAATACTTTTAAAGATACTCCAATTATTGACCAAGCAAAGTATCGTTTAATTGTTGACGGTGAAGTAAACAATCCTCTTAACATAAGCATGGCAGAAATTCAGGCTTTGCCATTAACTTCGATGATTATTCGCCATATTTGTGTTGAAGGTTGGGCGGCGATTGTGCAATGGGGTGGTGTACGTCTGCGGGAAATTGTAGCTCTTGCCCAGCCTAAAGCGAATGTAAAATTTGCTTACTTTAAGTCGGCTGATGGCTACTACGAAAGCTGGGATATTGCTTCAGCTTTGCATCCTCAGACTTTGTTAGCTTATCAGAAAAACGGTGAACCTTTGCCAGTTGATAATGGTGCGCCCTTGCGTTTAGCTTCGCCAATTAAACTTGGTTATAAGCAGAGTAAATGGGTGACTCGAATTACTTTGGTTAGTTATTTGTCACCTGTTAAGGGCTACTGGGAGGATCAGGGTTATGAATGGTTTGCAGGGCTATAGGAAGTTAGGAGTTAGAAGTTATTAATTCTTAACTCATAACTCTTATCTCCTAACTTATTATTTATTTGTTTATGATTTTTTTAAGAAGAGAATATGAATTTTTTTGATAAATTGAGTAAGGCGATCGCCCAAAATCAAAGCTTATTATTTGTCGGGCTTGATCCTAATCCTGAGATGATGCCTGCTCGCTACGCTTCTGGTGATATTATCTGTGATTTGTGGGATTGGTTGCAATTCATTATTGCTGAAACAGCCGAACAAGTCTGTGTTTATAAGCCTACACTCGGCTTTTATCAAGCTTTAGGCGTTTCTGGTTTAGAACTGCTACACGAAACTTTAGCAGCTATCCCCGCCCACATTCCAATTATTTTAGATGCAAAACACAGTGATTTAAATACTAGTACAATCTTCGCCCGCACTGTGTTTGCTGAATGGCAAGTGGATGCAATCACTCTCAGTCCTTATGCAGGACAAGATAATGTAGCACCGTTTTTAGTTTATCCTGATAAGGCGGTGTTTGTTTTGTGTTGTACTTCTAATTTGGCAGCAGAAAGTTTACAGCAATATCCTACAGCCGAGACACCCTTTTATTTACAGGTTGTGAAGGAATCAAAAAACTGGGGTACTCCAGAACAATTAGGTTTAGAAGTGGGAACGACAAAGCCTGATATTTTTGCACGTATTCGTGCAGATGCTCCGGAACGAATTATTATGGCTCGTAGCATCTGGGCAGAGGGCAGCAACCTTACTCAAATTTTAGCAGCAGGCTTGAATGTTAATGGCGATGGTTTGCTGATTCCTGTTCCTCAAGACATGTTGGGTAAAACCGAATTATCTCAGGAAATCCAGTCTTTAAACGCACAAATTAATCAAGCCAAAACTGAAATTATCCGTGAGAGTTCTAGCTGTTCTTTGTGGTTACCTGATGTTTGTTTTTTGGATCAGCACCCCCAACAAGATTTGATTTTACAACTTTATGATATTGGCTGCATTATGTTTGGCAAATTTGTCCAAGCATCGGGAGCCACATTTCCTTATTACGTCGATTTACGCAAAATTATTTCTAATCCCCAAGTTTTTAATCAAGTTCTCATCGCTTATGAAGAAATTTTGGTAAACCTGAATTTTGATAGGTTAGCAGGTATTCCCTACGGTTCTTTGCCTACTGCTACTGGTTTATCTTTGCGCCTTCAGTGTCCGATGATTTTCCCCCGTAAAGAGGTGAAAGCACACGGAACGCGGAGGTTAATCGAGGGTGATTTTCATCCTGGGGAAACTGTTGCGGTAGTTGATGATATTCTCATCAGCGGTAAAAGTGTTATGGAAGGGGCAGAAAAGTTGAAATCAGCCGGATTAAATGTGAATGATATTGTGGTATTTATCGACCATGAACAAGGAGTCAAAGACAGATTGCGAGAAAATGGTTATCGAGGTCATGCGGTTTTAACTATTTCGGAAATTACACAAACGCTGTATCAAGCTGGGCGGATAAATGATGAGCAATTTTTAGCTTTGAAAGAAACAGATTAGATTTGTTGCTTCACATCTTGCACCACACCGCCGTCACCCTAGAAGGGTGCGGCTAAACGAAGTCCGCCTGCGCGGACTACAGAAATCAAGGGTTTTGAAGCCTGCGTAGGCGGGTTTTGTCTGCTTCGCCCCAGGCTAAAGCGCCTGAGGGCGCAAAATGTGAGTAAATTCAATAATTATCTGTGCTTTTATATCCTAAGATTTGTAGGGTAGGTAATGCTTGCGCTACATCTGCTAATGAATGAAGTTTTAATTTTGAATTGATTATGACTGTTTCACTCAATCAACTACTTAAATGGTTAGTTTTGACGCTGCTGTTTCCTCTAATCTTTCTCAATGTTTGGCTAGCGTTTCGAGTTTTTCAATATTTTCAACCGCTGGTGACAAGTATCGTTTTGGCAACGTTATTGGCATTCATTTTGAATTACCCTGTTTCAATTCTTGAGGAACGTGGAGTCAAACGCAGCTATGCTATAACATTAGTTTTTTTCTCAAGTATTGTAATTTTAGGTGCTTTGGGTATCACTTTGGTTCCCATTGTATTAGATCAGTTTCATGAAATGGCTAAACAACTTCCCCAATGGATTGATTCTAATGAGCAAAAACTCCAGATTCTCAATGATTGGGCTGTTAGCCACAGATTAAAAGTAAACTTTAGTCAGATGTTTAGTCAAATAACAGACCGTTTGCCGAATGAATTGGAATATTTGGGAGATAGAATATTCAGTATTATTGTAGATGCGATTGATAGTATTTCTGAGGCGTTAATCACGGTAGTGTTAACTTTTTACCTTTTAGCAGATGGAAAAAGACTATGGGATGGGATATTTAAAAAGTTACCTTTGAGTTTTGGTAAGCAGGTAAGGCAGTCGATTCAGCATAATTTCCAAAATTATTTGATTGGTCAGGTAGTTTTGGCTTTGCTAATGGGAGTTTCACTGACATTAGTATTTTTAGTTCTCAAAGTTCCGTTTGCTTTACTCTTTGGTTTAGGAGTGGGACTTTTAAGTTTAATTCCTTTTGGTGATGTGGCAAGTCTGGCGGTGATAACTTTAATAATAGCGTCACACGACTTTTGGTTAGCGGTGAAGGTTGTAGCTGTATCTGTTGTAATTGACCAGTTAATTGACCAGGCGATCGCTCCCCGTCTTTTAGGTAGTTTCACAGGACTTAGACCAATATGGGTGTTAATTTCTTTGCTAGTAGGAACTTATATTGGTGGGTTGTTGGGGTTGCTGATTGCTGTCCCTGTGGCTGGTTTTATTAAAGATGCGGCTGATGGTTTTCTTTCTATATCTGATTATCCAGACAATCCGGTTGGGGATGAAAAATTACCAGAGATATTGACGAATGAGTGAATAATGTACTGAGATGTTTTTATAACTTAAGTTGCTAGTTAACTCATGTTGCGATAAAGGCATACTGAAAAGGGAACTATGATAGTAGTCCCTCTTTAATCAAGTATGCCTGAGTGGTGCAAATCCGATTATGGATATTAATAATTTATTGATTTGGATAGTTTGCTTATCATGCGTTTCAACCACGATTTATGCTGTTCGTAATTCTGCTAATAATAATCGTGGCTGGATTTTCATCTCAGTATTTATCTTTATTGTGACAGCAGTCACATCTTACCTAATTCCAGATATAGGTGGCTTGGTTGGAGGATTATTATGGGTGATTTTGATACTGATACCCAACATTGCCAAGAATAAAGTTAATCAACTTGTTGCTCAACAACGTTACCGTCAAGCAAGCAGATTAGCTAAATTTGTTTGTTGGCTACATCCGGTGGATGGCGAAAGGGAACAACCGGAAATATTACGCGCTTTGGATATCGGTCAGCGTGGGGCGATCGCTGAAGCTATGACAATTCTAAACCGTTACAAAACGCTTTCCACACCGACTGGTCGATATGCCACCACTACACTTTACCAGATGGATGCCCGTTGGGAAGAAATGCTGGTGTGGATACAGGAAAATCTACCCCAAGCAGTATTGCAAAAAGATTTTGAGATGCTGAATTGCTATTTGCGATCGCTGGGAGAGATTGGTGATTTAAATGGTTTGCTTCAAGCATGGGAAAGCTATGAACGCAGCATTGAAAAAATACCTAACCTGATTACACGTAATGTGGCGCGGATGTTTGTGTTAGCCTTTTGCGGTCAAATAGAACAGGTAACAACATTAATCAATGGTTCACTCAGAATTTATTCGCCAACAATTCAACTATTTTGGCTAGCAACAGCTAATATTGCGGCGGGAAATGAAAGATTAGGTCGTGAGCAATTGTTGAGTATCCGTGACAGCACTGATATTCGCATTCGTGGCGCGATTGAAAGGCGTTTGTCTCAGCCTGTGGTTGAAGCTGAAACAGTATTAACTGATAAATCGAAACAGATTTTATCTCGAATCACTACTGAACTAGAGCAGGAAGCTAAATACAGCGGTAAAACTGACTTTAAGCGACGTAAACCAATAGCAACTTACTTTATTATCGGGTTGAATTTACTTGCTTTTGCCTTAGAAGTGAAATTTGGAGGTAGTACCAATTTCTTTAGTTTGTACCGTTTAGGTGCATTAGTACCAAAAGAAGTTGTAGCTGGAGATTGGTGGCGGTTATTTACTGCTGCTTTTCTACACTTTGGTTTTTTGCACTTATTAATGAATATGTTTGGTCTTTATTTATTTGGTCGTTTGGTGGAATTCAACTTAGGAATACCGCGATATTTGTTGTTATACCTTACGACTGGTTTAGGCTCAATGCTTGCCGTGACTTTTATGTCAGTAATAGGATATTCTCAAACTGAATTTGTCGTCGGTGCATCTGGCTGCGTGATGGGTTTGGTTGGCGCTTTTGCCGCCATATTATTACGCGACTGGCAAAGAGAAAAAACGCGCATTGCATCTAAGAGTTTGCGAGGAATCTTGTCACTTATTGCGCTGCAAGCAGCCTTCGACCTCACAACCCCACAAATCAGCTTTGTAGGGCATACATCTGGGGTAATTATTGGCTTTGTAGTTGGGTTTTTGTTGAAACTAATTGGGAAGTGAAAGTTTAGGCGATCAATGAATGTAATTAAGCAGTTAGTTGGGCAAGTGCTATTTTATTTTTCAACACAACCTTGTAAGTTATACATAGTTTTAACGCCTGATGAGGGTATTTTTCATCTACCTTCATAGAAACCGACAAAGACAGCTAATTAGCATGATTCTCTCTTTGTTTCGTCCCTTGCTTAACAGATGTAGGCTACTTTTTGCTTGATGATACAATCGTTCCATCTGTCTCATCCAGCGACTCAACAGAAATTCGCAGAGGTTCAAATGAATGAAACCTGCTTGTCTTCAATGGGAATAAAGTGAATTTCGTTCTTCATAACCTGCCCCAGAAGCAAGTTTACTTAAAGTCTCAAGCTTAGGAACCTGTTTGCCAGATTCAATTCGAGCAAGCTGTGGCTGTTTTATCCCAACAAGCTATTGCAAAGTCCCGTTGACTCAAACCACTAGCTTTTCTAAGGGCAATGACTCGTCGTGCAAGGTCAAATTCAGATTGCAATGCATCATACTCAGCTTTGACTACTGGGTCTGCCAATACCTTGTCACGAATAGAATCCCAAGAAATGGTGTTGGAGGTCATCGTTTTTTATCCTGCTTAGATACGCTTTCCTCTATCTGAGAGTTTTTTTCCTGTTGATTTTTCTCTTGAAGTAAAAAGTCTTTCATCCGCTCCTTAGCTAGGTTAAGCTCTTTCTTTGGAGTCTTCTGGCTTTTTTTTTGAAAGCCATGAAGTAGGATGAATCGCTTACCAGTATAAGCAAAGTAAATCGTGCGATAAATATTTGTATTTTGTTCTACTCGAATTTCATAGAGTTTATCCTCAAGTGGCTTAACGTAAGGCATCCCTACAGCTACGCCTTGCTCCTGTAGGAGATCAAAGATATGAGCTAACTTAGCCTTTACTTTTGCATTTTGCTCGTTAAACCAATCTTGAACTGGAGAATTCCGTTGATGGAATTATAAAATTCGACTTTCCACTCACTCACTTAACTTCGCACTTTTTGATAACATTAACGTTATCACGTGCCATCTTTAACAACTTTCAGACCGACATCAACCTAAAGTACAAAAAACCCTGGTATTTCTACCAGGGATAAACATTGCTATTACCACTTTATGTTTGGTATAAATTAGCCAACATTCGCCAATAACAACTCGCGTTTTTCCGACTTGCGTACTACCACCTGACCGTCGTCGTCAACGTCAACAATGGCTGCGTCTCCATCTGCGACTTGACCAGACAGCATTGCTTCGGCGAGAGAATCTTCCAAAAGGCGCATAATCGCCCGACGTAAGGGTCTAGCACCGTAGCTGGGGTCATAGCCTTCTTGTACCACACGCTCTTTGAAGCGATCGCTTACTTCTAAGGTAATTCCTCTTTCGGTCAAGCGACTAGCAACTTCTTTGAGCATGATTTCCGCGATTTGCTTGACTTCCTCTTTGTTCAACTGGGTGAAGACGATAATCTCATCAAGACGGTTGAGGAACTCAGGACGGAAGTAAGCTTTCAGTTCTTCGTTCACCAAAGTTTTGATGCGGGTGTAATTCGCTTCGGCTGCATTTTCGGTGAAATCGAAGCCCAAACCACCGCCGCCTTTTTCAATCACCTTAGAACCGATGTTGGAAGTCAAGATGATCAAAGTGTTCTTGAAGTCTACCTTGCGACCTTTAGCATCGGTGAGATGACCGTCATCTAAGATTTGCAGCAGCATATTGAATACATCGGAGTGCGCTTTTTCGATTTCGTCGAATAGCAGCACTGTGTATGGTCTGCGGCGCACGGCTTCGGTTAGTTGTCCGCCTTCGTCGTATCCGACGTAACCAGGAGGCGAACCAATTAACTTAGAAACGGTGTGGCGTTCCATGTATTCGGACATATCCAGGCGAATCATCGCTTCTTCGGAACCGAAGAAGTAAGATGCTAAGGACTTCGCCAACTCGGTTTTACCGACTCCGGTAGGACCAGAGAAAATAAAGCTCGCAATCGGACGATTGGGATTTTTTAACCCAACTCGCGCACGACGAATAGCACGAGATACAGATGTAACTGCTTGTTCTTGTCCAATGAGCCGTTGGTGGAGAGTATCTTCTATGTGTAGAAGCAACTCTGACTCAGATTCTGTCAGCTTGTTGACGGGTACGCCAGTCCAGGAAGCCACGATTTGGGCGATGTCTTCCTCATCAACAATTCCATGATTGACAGCTTGCTCGTTTTGTGCATCTACTAGTTGCGCCTCCATTTCCAACTCTTGGTCGCGCAGTTGTCCAGCTTTGTCAAAATCCTGGAGTCTGACTGATTCTTGTTTGGCTTTGGAAACACTAGCTAATTGGCGCTTGAGTTCTTTGTTGGTAGAAGACATAGAGTTCCGCAGACGAACGCGGCTCCCGGCTTCATCAATCAAGTCGATTGCCTTATCTGGCAAGAAGCGATCGCTAATATAGCGGTCTGACAATTGAGCCGCAGCTTCTAGCGCTGCATCCGAAATTGTCACTCTGTGGTGCTGCTCGTAAACGCTCCGCAAGCCGCGTAGAATCTCGATGGTTTCCGGAACAGAGGGTTCCCCGACCATAATCGGTTGGAAACGACGCTCCAAGGCAGCATCGCGTTCGATGTGCTGACGATACTCATCAAGGGTGGTTGCTCCCAAGCACTGGAGTTCGCCCCGTGCCAATGCTGGCTTGAGAATGTTAGAGGCATCCAATCCGCCTTCTGTGCCGCCTGCACCCACAAGCGTGTGAATTTCATCTATCACAAGGATGATATTACCCGCCGTGCGGAGTTCTTCCATGATTTTCTTCAGACGTTCTTCAAAATCACCACGGAAGCGAGTACCTGATACCAGCGACCCCATGTCAAGGCTGATAACTTGCTTGTCTTGCAAAATATCCGGCACATCTTGATTAATAATGCGTTGTGCTAGACCTTCGGCGATCGCTGTTTTACCAACGCCTGGTTCCCCAATCAACACTGGGTTATTCTTCGTGCGGCGACCAAGAATTTGCACTGCACGCTCAATTTCCTTTTCACGACCAACTACAGGGTCGATTTTGCCTTCTTGTGCTAGTTTGGTGAGATTTCTGCCAAACTCCTCTATACTCAGCGTTTGGGTACGTTTTGAGCTACCACCACCTGCGCTAACACTTGCAGTTTCACCCAAGCGGCGAATTACTGTACTGCGGAGGTTCTTGAGGTCAACTCCCAAATTTTGCAGTACTTTAGCGGCGACACCTTCACCAGCCTCGGTTAATCCCAAAAGTAAGTGTTCAGTGTTTATGTAGTTGTGTCCAAGACTGCGAGCTTCTTTAAACGATTGCTCGAACAGGTTTTTTACCTTGGGCGTAAACGGAATTTCCGGCGGCACAAAGCCTGAACCGCGACCAATTATTTTTTCTACTTCTCTACGTGCCTCTTTGAGGGTAACGCCCATCTCTGCCAGCACTTTAGCAGCAACCCCGGTTCCTTCTCCCATTAAGCCCAGGAGAATCTGTTCTGTTCCTACAAAGTTGTGTCCCAGGCGACGAGCTTCCTCCTGAGCTAGCATAATTACTCTAATGGCTTCGGAAGTAAAGTGTTCAAACATAACGGGTTATTGCTCCCTTGCTGCTTAGCTTTTGGGTGAAAATATCTTCACCCTTGTTTAAAGTTTCTTGTAGTTTCTTAAGGACAATGTATCTTTATTTAAAGTGAAGTGGCAGTAGTGAGAGCCGTAAGAACTGAGGTGTGGTTGCCGTCTACTCTCTCAGTATAAAAGGCGGATGTAGACAGGACAAGGAAACTTTTGACTAAATCTAATATTTAAAATTCACAAATAAAGGTATAAATTATGACTTACGATTCACCAGGTAAAGACCAACAACATCCGCTTTACAATCGCGATCGCCCTCTAATTGATAGTTTACTATCTCTTGAGGCAACAGACTATAATTTGGCTGAATTAGCTAGACTGCGAACTCGATATCAAGGCTTTCCAGGTGCGAGAGACATCCAAAAAGATTTAGATCGCGTCTTACAGCAGTGGGGTTTGACTGAAGCCGAACTTTATGAGAAAACTCGCCATATTCACAACTTTGCGAAGATTTACCAAAGTCGCGGCAAAAAAGAAGAACAAGATTGGAATTAGTCATCCCCCTAAAGGGGGAATCAAAAATTCCAAATGATAGCTATGGGCATGGGTAGAAAACAAACCTTTACAATTATGAGGCAAGAATCCCACGGCTTTTGATGAAAACGAGTACATCTCGATGTTTTCCCGCGCCGTGGGAGTGTGATTAGCAACGCCATAGGTCTACTTTTTGAATTTTTATTTGAATTTTTAATGAGTGCATTTTGATTGCAGCCAAGCGACGGTTAGTTGTCATTTGTCAGCACGAATCTTGTTTTCTCAGTTTCTTTAGACTGCTGCTGAAGCTTCTTTTGCTGTTCCCCATAATCGCGCAACTGCTTCAATAAACTTGCTTGGGATGAAGTGGAACTAACTGAACTAACAGTTGTTACCGGCTTTTTGGCAGCACTTTTAAAAGCAGCCGAAGACGCATCAATTATCATCACCTCTTGGGTTGCTGTTGGGGTGGGAATGACAAAATCTGGTTTGTTAACAGACGCTTTAAGAGAGTCTAAAGTATCAGCCACTTGCACTTGCTGTTGCATCTGCTGTGTGGAAGAAACCAAGCTACTTAAACCATTCACCAGTTGGCGCAAATTTCCTCGGAAAGCTGGATCGCCGGTCAATTCATCCAAATCAGAAGTAATCTTTTGGGTGTTTTCAAATGTTACCCGTGCCGAATCTAAAGTTTGTTGCAGTAGCAGTCGGTTACTTGGATCGTTTAAGGTTTTGCTAGCATCGCGCAAATTAGCTGACGCCTGCGCCGCATTTGCCGATAGACTTTCTAAGTTTTGCAGTAATTTTCCTTGGGTGAATCGATTGACGACGGGTGATAAACTGCCGACTGTAACGCGCAGTTGTTCGCTGGTTTGACCGAGATTATTCAAGGCTGTAACCAGCGTTGAGCGATTTGTTATCAGCAAGTTATCTAAGTTTGTTACCAAGCTTTTGGCTTGATTTGCTGTTGAACTAATATTCTTTGCGGTTGTACTGAATTCCTGTGCAGTTGTGCTAAATTGGCTTGCGGTAGTACCAAATTGATTTACTGTTTTATTAGTGGATGCACTGAGTTGATTGGTTGCCCGTTGCACTGAATTAGCTGTGGCGGAAAATGTGCTTAGTTGTTGTTGTGCACTTTTGCTCAAAACTTGAAGATCCCGAGTTAAAGCCGTTACACTGGCAGCAGCTTGGGAGGCGTTTTCTATTGTTTTATTGACATTGCTATAAAATTTCGGGTCACTGTATGCAACAGATAGCGCAGTTGAGCTGCGAATAAGATCATCAACACTGATACCAATCTGACCTTTTAAGCGAGAGCCATTACAAACGATGATCTGGGAATTGCAATTTTTATCTGTGGGTTTAGCAACATCAGTCGCCTGAACTAAAGTTGCGTTGGGTGTGATGTCGATAATGCTTTCGCTAATCAGACCGGACTGATTAGCTTCAACTTTTACATCACGGGGGATTCTCAGGTCAGGTTGAGAAATTTCAATTTCCACTTCCACGTTATTTAAACCCGGTCGAATCTTGGAAATGCTGCCTACTTTCACGCCGCGATAGCGAACTGATGTTCCCTTTTGCATCCCGCCAGCGTTCGCAAATTCGACAATAGCTTTGTATGAACGTTGAGGCGAAGTGAATCTATTCAACCACAGCAGAACCAATCCAAATACCCCCAATCCTAGTAGGAGTATCAACCCCACAGAACCTTCTCTAAATGTTCGCGATCGCATTTTTCTCCTTAAGCCATCTCGCCGACGTGAATCGGTCCTTGGACACTTCCACTGAGAAATTGTCTAATCAAGGGATCGTCTGTATGCTCAATTTCATCGACACTACCCTCCCACTGCACTCTACCTTGATAGAGAAACACAACTTGGTCAGCGGTACGACGAATGGTGCTGTGTTGGTGGGTAACAATGGCATAGGTGCTACAGACTCCTTGTGTACATTGTAATTGGCGAATTAAATCTTCTATGACTGTTGAGGCAATAGGATCAAGTCCGGCTGTAGGCTCATCGTATAGTAAAACTTCTGGTCGGTCTTCTGGTTTATCTGGATTAGACACAATCGCACGAGCAAAACTGACGCGTTTTCGCATTCCTCCAGAAAGTTCAGCGGGGTAACGTTGACCTATTCCTGACAAACCTACCATCTCCAATTTTTCCTCAACCAATTCTCGAATGCGCGATCGCCGCATTTTTGAGTATTGATAAAGTAAGAACCCTACATTCTCCTCCACTGTCAAGGAATCAAATAATGCCGCCTGCTGAAACACCATCCCAATACCAACCGGATCAGTACCATCCTCAATCAAACCCTCCCGTCGTACTCCTTGCACATAAATTTCTCCAGCATCAGGAGCAATTAATCCAGCAATCACTCGTAAAATCGTCGATTTACCAGTACCGCTAGGACCAATAATTCCTAGTGATTCTCCCCGATAAATCTTCAAATCCACATCATCTAAAACCTTATTATCACCAAACGACTTAGAAACGCCTTTAAGTTCAATCAATGGTTCATTCATTAGTCATTTGACACTCGTACAAAGGACAGAGGACAAAAATGCACGATTGTGATGTCATAGTCATTGGTAGCGGTATCGGTGGGTTGTGTGCTGCTGCATTACTCGCACGTTATGGCAAAGCTGTTATTGTTTGTGAAAGCCATACAATTGCTGGTGGTGCTGCTCATAGTTTTAGACGACGGGGATTTGAATTTGATTCCGGTCCTTCTTTTTATTGTGGTCTAAGTGATGCCCACAGTTTGAATCCTGTCAAACAAGTTCTCGATGTTTTAGGCGAATCCCTTTCATGTGTGTCTTACGATCCTTTAGGACATTATCACCTTCCTGAAGGCACTTTTGCAGTTTATAGCAATACTGACCGTTACCGTCATGAAGTGGAGAAAATTACGCCCCAAGGTGCTAAAGAATTAAAGGAGTTTGAACAACGTTTATTACCGCTTTATGAAGCGATGAAAGGCATTCCCACTTTGGCTTTGAGAACAGATTGGCAGTTAATTTTGGTGTTACTAAGACG
This sequence comes from uncultured bacterium, assembly GCA_964245695.1. Lineage (GTDB taxonomy): Bacteria > Cyanobacteriota > Cyanobacteriia > Cyanobacteriales > Nostocaceae > Hassallia. Next base: position 16,360 of record CAXTNZ010000099.1, read on the forward strand.
TTATTTGCCATCTTTAACAAAAATGCTCCCGAATTTGCCGATTGTTCAAGCTTCTGTTGGCAATGTGATGGATGCAACAGTGAAAGATGCTTGGGTGCGACGGCTGATTGATTTGGAATGCTTTCTACTGTCTGGTTTAAAGGCACATGGGACTATTGCCCCAGAGGTAGCTTTTATGTTGGGTGAACGCGATCGTTGCGGAGTTGAATATCCTGTGGGAGGCAGTGCGGCAATTGTCAATGCATTGGTGCGGGGATTAGAAAAGTTTAATGGTAAGTTGCGGCTGGGATGTCATGTTGAGCAGATTTTAGTAGAGTCTGGCAAAGCTGTTGGTGTCAGGTTACGAAACGGTGAAATTCTCAAAGCGCCTGTGGTGATTTCTAATGCCACAATTTGGGATACTTACACTAAGTTGTTGCGTCCGGAAGACTTACCCGCATCTTACCGTCAAGTTTCGCTAGATACAGCAGCGGTGGATAGTTTTATGCATTTACACTTAGGCATTCGTGGTGAAGGGTTGGAGAATTTGACGGGACATCATGTAGTAGTCCACGATGCACAGCAAGATATTACCTCACCTGGGAATACTTGCATGATATCGATTCCTAGCGTGTGGGATGCTTCTCTTGCACCAGAAAAACATCATGTAGTTCATGCTTATACACTAGAACCTTATGCGGGATGGGAAAAAAATGCAGGGTATGAACAGAAGAAGCAAGAAAAAGCAAAGTCTTTATATCGTGCTTTAGAAAGAGTTATCCCAGATATTCGCGATCGCCTAGAGTTAGAACTTATCGGCACACCGCTAACTCACGCTTCTTATCTCAGAAGATATCAGGGAACTTATGGACCTGCCATTCCCGCAGGTAAAGGAATGTTTCCCAGCACACACACACCCATTGCTGGATTGTATCGCGTTGGTGACAGCACTATGCCGGGAATCGGTGTGCCGGCAGTGGCAGCATCTGGCATTTTGTGCGCGAATACTTTAGTTAAGCCAGAGCAAACAGCAGAATTAGTAGATAATTTATCGCATTTTTAAGATATCTTATATCGTTTATTTATGAAAATGCGCCTAATTAGGCGCATTTTCATATAGTTGAGGGAAATTTGAGCCGTTGGTATAAATTAAATCGACACGCGATCGCGCGGGAATTGACTATCTTTTTTATGACCGGAATCGTAGAATTTGAAAGTGTAGCTTATCAGTGCGTAGATACAGACATCTTAATGAGACAGTGGTGTAAGCAAACCCCATTTTATCAAGCCAATGTCTAGCCACAGGCTTAAAGGAAGATTTTAAGCCTAGTATTATTATGTAATAAAACCCTTCCCTGCCATGACAGATGAAATTCCAGTCAAAAAAATCTTAATGTTGTCAGCGAATCCCAAAGGTACGAAACCACTGCGTCTGGGTGAGGAGATTCGTGAAATTAAGGAAGGGTTACAACTAGCGAAAAAACGCGACAGCTTTCAGATAGAGTCGGCAGAAGCAGTGCGCGACATAGATATTCACCGCTCTATTCTGAATTACGAACCCCAGATTATTCATTTTTCCGGACATGGTGAAGGGGAACCGGGTTTAATATTTGAAGATAACACCGGACAACAGAAGCTAGTGGATGCAGAAGCATTAGCTGGACTGTTTGACTTGTTTGCAGATCAAGTAGAGTGTGTATTACTTAATGCTTGCTATTCTGAGATTCAAGCTAAAGCGATCGCCCAACACATTAATTATGTTATCGGCATGAGTCAGGAAATTGGGGATAAAGCCGCAATTAAATTTGCTGTTGGTTTTTACGATGCTCTGGGGGCTGGAAGAAGCGTTGAATTCGCATATAAACTTGGTTGTAGAGTCATCCGCATGGCAGGGATTCAAGAGCATTTGACACCTCAACTGTTGAGAAAACAAGATTTGCATGGGGAAAGTATAAATACCACCCCTACACCCACTTCATCCCCACAGGATGCTCGCAAAGCAAGCGTTGTTTCTCCTTCACCCACACTAACACCACCAACTCCCCCTGTAACCAAACAGGAAGAAACTACTATTACTAAGTATCGTCAGCAAGTTGAAGAATTTGCTTCTGATGGGGTGATTGATGATGAGATTGAATCCCACATATTAAATGATTTACAGAAAAGGCTAGGATTAACGGATGAACAAGCCCGTGAAGTCCAAGAAGAAGTATTAGAACCTTATCAGATTTACAAGCAACAATTTACCAAGAAAGTAGCTGAACAAGGATACCCACTGGGGGAAAAAGCTGAGGCTGAATTAAATAAGTTGCAAAACTACTACGAGATTAAAGACGAATTCGTAAATTTATTGAAGCAGGAAGGGGAACAAGAAGAAGCCGAAAAACTACGACAACAACGAGAAGCAGAAGCAGCCGAGAAACTACGACAAAAACAAGAAGCAGAAAGGCTGCAACGCCAACGAGAAGCAGAAGCAGCCGAGCAATTACAAAAACAACAAGAAGCTCAGAGACTACAACGACAACGCGAACAACAAGAAGCCCAAAGACTGCAACGACAAAAACAGCAGACTGATGACCTGCCCTCTGAAGAGGGAGTAGACTACACCAAACTGCGCGACTTGCTAGCAGCCGGCAAGTGGAAAGAGGCAGATGAGGAAACTCTAACTGTCATGCTGAAAGCCGCTGGCAGAGAAACAGAAGGCTATTTAGATTCCGAATCCATCGAAAACTTTCCTTGCACAGACTTACGCACCATTGACCAACTTTGGATACAATATAGCAAAGGGCTTTTTGGCTTCAGTGTGCAAAAGCGCATTTGGGAAAGCGTCGGAAAAGACTACGATAAGTTTGGCGATCGCGTCGGTTGGCGAAAAGGAATGTTCTTTAACAAAGAATGGCTCACCAAAGATGAACTCACCTTCTCCCTCTGAACTCACCTTCTCCCTCAATGCCCCCCGGGGGCATCTCCCGTTGTGTTATAGTGTGGGATTTTGTTATAGTTAGTGTGGGATTTTATTCTGCGTTATTGGGATTTGTGGGGGGGTTTTTGGTCTTCTTCTCTCGCGTCGAGACTTGTGAAGTGTAACATATAAGCCTTTCAGAAATTTTTTAAGATTTATTACACAAGCCATTCCCACGTAGTAATCAACATTGTAGAAATCCGATACCTGGCACTGTTTGGTTATAGCAGTTCGCTTCAATAAATATTCTTGCTACTTCCTCTACTTCCGTGCTGTCTGTCACTTTTTGCTTGTCCCAAGGTAAGGTCATCTGTCCTGGGGAAGATTTTTTGGGTTTACCTTTTATCTTCATTCCTCCTAGCAAGCGACTACCCCAGTGGTTCTTTTTCTCTGGTTTGGGTTTGGGGCGATATTTTTTACAAAAGCCTCGGTATCTAGCAGCACATTCATCCAGTGTTTTACCCAGTTGCAAAAAAGCCGGATGCCATTGAGTGATACCGTCATTGCCTAACCTGTCGTGAATGCCATAATTACTAAAATCATAGAAAAAGCCTTGCTGCATTCCTGCGGCTTTAGGGTTAGCGTGGATATATCGCAGGGTATTTAATGCTCTTTTGCTGTCTGTGTTGGCAAAGCCACTACTGTGATATCGCTTTTCCCAAAAATGTCCCGTGCGGTTGAGCATTCGATTAAAGCACATGGCAGTGTACCAATTTAGCCAATGCATAATTTTGGGTAAATCTTCTGGCTGTGCAGGTTCTAGCAAATAATGAACGTGATTGCTCATAATGCAGAGAGCATAAAGTTTAAATCGATATTTGTCCTGAGCTTTTTTGATAGCGTAGAGAAACACCTCTCGACACTCTATGCGTGTGAGACGAAACTCGCGATTATTGCAACGGGTAGTGATGTGATAGCAAAAGCCCGGTTGATGATTTCGTAGTTTGCGCGACATGAATAAAAAGTTAATATCAAAGCCTATTGGAATTATTACCTTGGTTGACTGACAAAACTCTTCAAAATCTTGTGCCTTCGTTTTCCTCTCGCTATAGAATCAATTCCCAAGCTAATAGCATAAGTCTACTAAAGTAGACTGAAAAGCATACTTAGTCTACTTTAGTAGACTTGAGCTATGAGCAATCAATTTATTGCAGGGTGGGTTAGGCTGCAACACACAAGATTTGTCAGTTTCCGAATTAGAGCATGTCAGGAAAATACCGACTGAGAAAAACTTGTGGTATTAAAATCTGAATACCGTTAAATTCGTTTAAGACCAGTAAATCTAAATCACCAGTAATAATAACTTCAGCATTAGCAGCTAAAGCCGTTTCTAGAATCACAATATCATCTGGGTCACGTAATTCAGGAACATCTACAGCTTCTGTTGAACACGATTCTGACAACTGTCCTACTACAGCAAGCAAATCTTCTACAGTTACACCCAAAGACTGTATTTTTGCCTGAAGTTTTTTACGCTCTAGTATTTCTTTTATATCTTCCCGTATCGGTTCAGAAACAAAAATAGTAATTTGGTGAGCTTCCGCTAAATCAAAGATCCGACCTGGAACTCCTACCCAAAGCAAACCCGAAATCCAAACATTGACATCTAATACAATCCTCATGCTTTAGAACGTCTTTCCCGTCGTACTTCCTTGACAATTTCACTAATTTCTTCTAAAGAAGGTTGATTAGGGTCTGGTTCGGATTCCTCTATTCTTTGCGATAACTCGTTCCAAGTCAGTGGCTTGCGGACTTTTTTGAGAACAATTTCTGCTTCTGTAATTCATACCATATATTCATCGCCAGGACTCAGTTTTGCCTGAATTTCTGCTGGAAGTTCTAATTGACCTTCTGCTGTGACTTTCACTAAAATATCTGTTTCCATAATGTAATTCTTCCTCATAAGTTATATTTTATTGCTATAACTGACAAATTGCTTTGAGAACTTGTAGCAAATCAATTGCACGTTGAGATTCCATAAAATTCAATACTGGCATTAGCTGATAAATTAGGACATCGCTTTGTTTTATATACACAAATTGATAATATTGTCCGTTTGTCACTAATCCCCAAACTGAAGTTTGATATTGTAAGCTTTTATAAGCGTAAGTCAGCAATTGCGGCAAACCCTCTATTGGGGCAACGCTACTATTTTTAGATTCAATTACCAATATCCAAAAAGATGTATTAGCTGTTATGCGTTTAGCTTTCGTAACAGCTAAAATATCCATCCTTCCAGTAATTTTTGTATCTTCATCTTCTATATTGATATCTGCTATATTTTCTTCTAAAGTAATCTGGATAGGATAGCGATAAAATCCCGCTAAACGCATTAAAGGTGCAACTACAAGAAACTTTACTTGCCCTTCGGAAACTTTGCCTGCTGTTAAATATCGATCAAAGTCATCCCGTATTTGTACAAGTTCCTGCTGTTCTAATTCTGTTAGCGGTTCTAGGGATAAGAACGGGGTGAATGAATCAGCGTACTGTTTTTGAAAGCCGAAAAGACGTTGAACATCTTCTAGGGATAAATTACGAGCGTTAAGAGTTGTCATTTTATAATTTTATTTTTGGTGCTTTAATTCATATTTAACACCAAGTTTGTATTACTCGACCTGTTAACTGTTGCCCCAACCAAGGTGTATTACTAGATAAAGTGTAGAGATTTTCGCTATTGACTTTCCAGCTTTCTTGGGGGTTAAATAAAGTCAATTCTGCTTTTTCATCACGAGCGATCGCACTCATTTTCTGTCCTAAACACTCTGCCGGACGATTACTCAAAGCTTTCCATAATTCCAAAGCTGTAAATTCACCGCTTTCTACTAAATAATGCCACAACAGCGGTAATGCTAACTCTAAACCAATTGCCCCAGGTAAAGCTTCTGCAAACGCTTGCACTTTTTCTTCGTAAGTATGCGGTGTATGGTCAATAGCGATCGCATCCACAATACCCATCCGCACACCTGCACGCAAAGCTGCTAAATCGCTGGGATTGCCTAAAGGTGGTTCTAAACGCAGGCTTGGATTATAACTCTTAATTAGCTTTGTGTCAAGTAAAAGATGCATCCAAGTAGTGCTGGCGGTGACGGGTAAGCCTTGAGATTTTGCTTTGGCGATGAGTTCGACACTGCGAGCGGTGGAAACGCGCATAATATGGACAGGGGTACCGATGGCGGCGACTAATTCCAACAAAGAAGCGATCGCCGCAGTTTCAGAGATAGCGGGATTTCCTGGTAAACCTAGGCGAATAGAGTCTTGTCCTTCACGCATGACTCCATTGGACATAAGAAGGCGATCGCAACACCAAAAGGCTACTGGTTTCCCCAAAGGTTGGAGATATTCCAACACCCGGCGCACCAGCCCCAAATTTTCCAACGAACCGCCATCGGCAAAGCCAACCACCCCAGAAGCCGCCAAATCTGCCAATTCGGTCATCTGCTTCCCCGCAACATCCTGAGTGATCGCACCCCAGAGGTGGAGGAGGGGGGGAG
>CAXTNZ010000100.1:0-20925 GCA_964245695.1 uncultured bacterium
GACACTGAGAAGCCCGCGCTCCATGCGTTAGCATGAGCGTCGGGAGTATGTCACTGCTATGCTTATCATCCGAGCATTTATTATTAATGATAATCAGACATACGGGAGAGAGTATTATTAGCAAGCCTCCCAGTCTCTGGGATAAATGCGATTATCATTCTAATGAAGAAATTGGTCTTTCGAGGGGGAAAAGTAGCCAAACTGATACGGGGCGCTACACGGAGCCTAGAAGTATTGCTGTGCAATACCTCCAGCAAAATTTTATTTTAGCTAAAATTCCCTGTCTCAAAACTATTGCAAAAGGGAATTCTACCTTTTTTTGTGACCACGAAAAAATAAAAAGCCCTCGAAGGGGCCCCCTAGTAGTAATATCAATACCTTCGCAAGCCTGAGCAAGGATTAACGATTCTAAACCATCAATGGCGCCATTATATGCAGCGAGTGCTTCTGCTGTTCCTTCTGATACCGCAGATGGGTCATCACCTCTACAGGACTTAAAGGTGATGAAACCGCTACCACTAGGAGTGTACTCAATTTCAATAAACTGATTGATACCGATAGATATAATGTGCTTCATAATCGAGACGGCGCTTATAACTTGACAGGGCGCGCTTTACACAAATTGATTGCCCAACCAATCTAACCTCACTTTACATAAACTGTACGTTCTTATGTACTGATGCGCGTTAGTATAGCCGCCAATAAACGAAGAAGGGTGCCTGCACTATATAATATCTCTTACTGAGAAAATAGGCGGTATAAATTTTTGTATTTATTTATCATGAGAGTAATATGTCTAATAATTTTTTAGCACGGCAGATTGTGAAAGCAGGCAATAACTTTTTTGTTGGCGCATCAATAACAATCTTGACTTTATGTCCTATCGTCTTAACTGCTGTTCCGGCTAGGGCTGATGTTACTTACACAGCAGATATTCAAAAAGAGGCAGTTGACGACCTTAAGAGGATAAATGAGCGAGGTCTAACTCCTAAAACTATTGCCTTCACTCCTAATGGAGGATATGTAATTCTCTATGGCAAGAATGGTGTTGCTTATAGTACAAATAAGATTCCACCTGACGCTCTTAATGTACTTGCCACTCTGAATAAACAAGACTCAACTATCAATACTATTGCATTCGCGCCAAATGGAGAATGGATAGTTATGTATGATTATTTTAAAGCTTATTGGAGCAAGAATTTTCCCCTAAAGATTGTTAATACACTTTCGGAGATTAAACGTCAAGTTTTCATTGTTAACAATATTGTGTTTACGCCTAATGGAGAGTGGACAATTATTGCTGACAATCTTAATGGTTCCCAAGTTTATTGGAGTAGCAATTTTCCACAAAACGTTATTGATCAAATTAAGGAGATATCTCAAAAATACGCTATCAAGGATATTGCTTTTACACCAAATGGAGGGTGGTTAATTATTTATAATCGTGGTAAGAATGCTTCTTATAATAAAGTTCCACAACTGCTTATTGATACAATCAAGACAAAGTACAAAGAAGGGAAGCGTTTAACAGATATAGCTTTTACCCCTAGCAATGGTTGGGTGTTATTAGATGATAAGTCGATGCCGCCATCCATCCCCCGTATACCATCCTTAGACGAATTTCCGGCTCCAATTATAATCCCCCAATAAAATTTTGGATGTTTGAGAAGCTGCGGAACACTACATGAACAACCCGCTCGCACGCGTGTTCATGTCCGCAGTAAATTTGAGCCTACTCGTGGGGTGCCCATCCCTTACTGTAACTCTAATCTCTCTATATCGCATTGCTCCCATAAATCATCCATTGTCCGTCAAAAGAGATATCACATCTTTTTGGATATAATTGACCTTTAAACCAAGAACCGTATTCTAGGCGATCATTTTGTGTATTCCAACGAATTATATGAAAAATTTTTGATGGCTTTCGTCGAATTACAGCAACATAGGGTGAACCTTTAGCTGGTAATAGATGTATTCTAGCTGGAATTTCCATCAACTTAAGTTTTCTATTTACCTGAGCGCTTAACTACTAACATTAACTAATGACTAATTGTGGCTTATTTGTCGGTTTAGTAACTTTGGATTTGATTTACCTTGCCGAGTCTGCCCCAAAGAATAATCAGAAAATTGTTGCTGCTGATTATACTGTAGCAGCAGGGGGACCCGCAACCAACGCTGCTGTTACTTTCAGTCATTTAGGTAATCACGCTACGGTGTTAGGAAGCTTGGGTTCTCACCCGATGACGCAGCTAATAAGAGGTGATTTAGATAATTATAAAGTAGCGATCGCTGACCTTGACAACAACGCTACCGAACCACCACCTGTCTCTTCAATTATTGTCACGAAATCTACAGGCGATCGCGCTGTGGTTTCTATCAACGCTGTAAAAACTCAAGCAAAGTGCGAATCTATTCCGCCAGATATTTTGCAAAATGTCGATATTGTGCTGATTGATGGACATCAGATGACTGTTGGTAAAGCGATCGCCCAAATCGCTAAATCTCAGAATATCCCAGTTGCGATTGACGGTGGTAGCTGGAAATCTGGTTTTGAGGAACTTTTACCTTTTGTCGATTACGCCATTTGTTCTGCTAATTTTTATCCCCCTGGTTGTCACACTAGTCAAGAAATTTTTGCATATCTTAATACAATTAATATCCCCTACATTGCCATTACCCACGGGGAAAAACCAATAGAATATCTCTGGGACGGTAAAACTGGGACTGTAGATGTACCAAATATTCAACCTGTTGATACACTAGGATCTGGAGATATTTTCCACGGTGCTTTCTGCAATTACATCTTACGAGAAAGTTTTACCGATGCACTTGCACTGGCGGCTAATATCGCGGCTGATTCATGTCAATTTTTTGGTACGCGTCGTTGGATGGATGCGTGATTGTGGCAAAAATCCGCTTTAAGATATTTTAAACCGCACATGAACCCAGATAAACGCAGATAAATCATGTGTGGTTTGATAAAAAATTGCTTTTAAATAGTATAAATACTGAAGTAAGATAAGGTAGAAGTAAATGAAAGACCTAGAAGAAATATTAGCGATCGCCTGTTCTGTTGGTTGGGGAGCCGCAGATATATTACAATCTTACTATCATGGAACTGCGAAAGACTTTGATTTAGAAGTGCAATATAAACAGAATGAGCCTGTGACTGTTGCCGATGTAGCTGTGAGTCAATTCATTTTGGAGAAGCTACAAGCAGCTTTGGGTAATGAAGATTTTGGTTATGTTAGCGAAGAAACTTACAAAGTGCAAGCAGCGCTGACTCAAGAATTAGTATGGATAATTGATCCTTTAGATGGTACGCGGGATTTTATCCAAAAAACTGGTGAGTATGCGGTTCACATCGCTTTGGTGAAAGAAAAACGCCCAATTTTAGCGGTGGTAGCTGTGCCGGAAGCGGAAAAATTGTATTATGCAATAAAAGGTAGCGGTGCATTTGTAGAAACACGCGATTCTCATTCTGAGAGGCTACGCCAACGCAAAAGTCAACAAATACAGGTTTCATCACGCCAAAGCATCCAAGATTTAACTGTAGTTGGAAGTCGCAGTCACCGAAATGAAAGATTAGATTATCTGCTGCAAAAACTCCCTTTTGCTAATCAAAAAGCTGTTGGTAGTGTCGGTTGCAAAATTGCGGCGATTGTTGAACAAAATGCAGATGTTTATATTTCCCTTTCTGGAAAATCTGCACCCAAAGATTGGGATATAGCTGCCCCAGAATTGATTCTCACAGAAGCTGGTGGAAAGTACACTCACTTCGACGGTACACCGTTGCAGTACAACACAGGTGATATTAATCAGTGGGGTGGTTTACTAGCAAGCAACGGTCAAATTCATGAAGTGCTTTGCCAACAAGCTGAGACTATTTTAGCAGAATTTGATAACTTTAAAAATTAAGTTTTACAGCTTTTAAAACTCAATATATTCACTTTTAATAACCCTCTTTTTCTCTTTTTTCTGTGCTCTCTGCGTCTAGTGCGGTAGCCTGCGGCAAGCCGCTCCGCGTCTACGTTTCATATTATTTTAATCATCATTTGCAACACTTGAGCATGAAAATTCCAAAATAAATTATCAACAGTTAAACTTTGTACACCTGTAATTCCATCTACTGCTAAACCTGCATTGACAATTGTTTCCAGAATTTGAAACTCAACTTCTGGATTTAACCCTTGAAGAATTGCGGATTTCCAGTCGGGGCGAAGTAAAGAGATAGCCGTTAATAAAGCAGTCGCACCCCAATTAGAAACACCACAAACAATTAGATAATCGCAGGTGGTCATGCAAGCAATTCGTTCTCCATAACGAATATTTTCCTTGATGATTTCTCTGGGAATATTTCCCATACCTATTTCATTACCACCATCTCCAATTCCCACAGAGATAATTTTTTTATAAATAAATAAAAGATGCAAAGGAGCCGTATGAGCAGTTATATCTTGCCCTCTGAGATTGCGGATAATTCCATCGTAACCTGGACCCGCTCTTTCAATAGAAATTAGATGAGAAACTGGCTTTTCTAGAGATTCCCATAAATCTAATATTGAAGCGAGCGCATCATTTGAGTTATCTGCAACAGGTACAATATCAAAAGGAACATTTGCAGGTACTCCAGCTGCCTTAACAGCAATTTTGACTGCACCAAAACAGAGGGAATCGGTGACAATTCTCACAGGTATACCAACGCGATGCAGTCCCGCAGCCAATTGAGCGCAACCTATCGGACCATCGGTTTCTGCGGCGGGTGGATTTCCATAAGGCATGAAAAAGCCCGTAATAATTGCGACATGTGGTGCAGGATGTTCGGCGATCGCCCGCGCAGATCCAAGCAGTCCACCTTTTGCAGCTTGCAGCAGTGGCTTAATACCTCTACCGACATCCTGTCCACAAATAGTTTCTAGTTGGGCAATTTTGTCGATGATTTCTTGTGAATACAGAGGCTCTATAGTCATTATTTAATCGCACCATCAGAATGAAAAAGATTCATCTTTCATATCTGTAATAAACATATGTCCAGGAGCATGAGTAATTGCTATCTCTGGCTTGGCTTGCAAAATTGCAGTCTGCGTTGTCACGCCACAAGCCCAAAATACGGGAATTTCCCCCTCATGAGTAGTCACAGCATCGCCAAAATCAGGGGAATCTATATTTGAAATAGCGATCGCACTTGCATCTCCCAAATGTACCGGCGCACCATGAGCTTTGGGAAAACGACTCGTAATGTGTACGGCGCGAATTGCATCGGCTGGTGACAAAGGACGCATCGAAACCACTAACGGACTAGAAAACACGCCGGCGGACACACAAGAAAGGTTAGTCTTATACATCGGCACATTTTTCCCTTCTTCAATATGTCTGACGGGTACGCATGCATTCAGCAACGCGGTTTCAAAGGAGAACGAACAGCCAATCAGAAAAGCGACAAAATCATCACGCCATAATTCTTTAATATCAGTGACTTCCTCTACCAATTCACCCTCACGAAAAACATGGTAGCGGGGTAAATCAGTTCTCACATCTCCTCCTGGCGCAACCATTCGGGGTTCGGGGTCGCCAACCTCAGTGATATCCAGTAAAGGACAAGGTTTGGGGTTGCGGTGACAAAACAGCAGAAAGTCAAATGCTACAGACTTTGGTAAAACGACTAAATTTGCTTGCACATATCCAGATGCGACACCAGGGGTTGGAGTTTTAAATTCCCCATAGCGACAAAGTTTACGAATTGCAGATGGTGTTAAAGATGAGTTCATGGTTAATTGCAGACGGTTGCAACCGTGCCTTTATTTTGAGACTTCTATCTTCACAAAAGCTGGGAGTGAGAATAATCATATCTCCTAATTCCTAAATTCTGACTACTCAGTGAGAGCGGATCGCAGGCAATTGAGAATTACTATCTATTAGACTTCTGGCAATCATAGACTTTTGCACTCTTGTGGGGAAAAAATTCAATTGATGCCTTATGAACTAAAGATGCTCCACAAGCGATAAAGTTGAGGAGATTTTACCTAAAATACTACTTAGCTACGCAAATCCAGCCGAGTTTTAGTAAGTAATTATGCCCAAGCTTGTTAACCTCTTATTTACGACGAAACCACTGGCTAGAAGTAAGGTTTGTGTGCGATATTGTAAGAATGGCTCGCTTTTTTGTTTCCAAGTATAGCCTAGTATCACGATGTTTGAAACATAAATCATAAGCCTTACAGGCAAAGGCTTTCACCCAAGCGTAGACATAGGTAATTTTAGTCTTTACGCAGAGTTTACAAACGATATCTATATTAAAATTTGTGCTATACTTATGGATATAAGGATTATTTTCGGTGGGGAATGCGTTTTAATTTTTTAAAAGGTCTCTCCGAATCTAATCTACACTCTCTGGTTTGGGAGACAGGTAAATGTCAATTTATGTAGGTAATTTGTCCTATCAGGTCACTGAAGAGGATCTTCAGCGCGCTTTTGCAGAATATGGAACCGTTAAGCGGGTACAATTGCCCACGGATCGCGAAACAGGTCGCCCCCGTGGGTTTGCATTTGTAGAAATGGAAACAGATGCACAAGAACAAACCGCGATTGACGCACTTGATGGCGCTGAGTGGATGGGACGTGATTTGAAGGTAAACAAGGCTAAACCCCGTGAAGAAAGAAATACTTCTAGCCGTGGTAGCTGGGGGGGTAATAACGCCCGTAGAAACCGCTACTAAGCCCTAAGCTTAAAATCTTATATTTAAGAGTATCCAGCAGATAAAGGCAAATGCTTGACTCTGCTGGAATCTTTCGTTTTTTCTAGAATTTTCCATTATTTATTCACATATTAGGAGGAATTAGGATGACGCAAGTAGTTTTAGGGGAAAACGAAGGAATTGAATCAGCTTTGCGAAGATTTAAGCGGGAAGTTTCTAAAGCCGGAATTTTCCAAGATATGAGAAAAAAGCGTCACTTTGAGACGCCGATAGAAAAAGAAAAGCGTAAAGCCATTGCTAGACATAAGCAACGTCGCAGACAACGTTCTCGCTACAGCTAATAACTTAAAAGTAATTTCCGCCTTTTTAAACTCGCTCCTAGCATCTGTTCATCACCAAGTTTAACTTCCGTAGTTTGTGGCGACTCTCTCTTCCATAAAGTGCCAATACTCGTCAAAAAACGGAAATCTTAAATTACCGGCGCTGGTTAAACTATGCAGCCGGATTCACCTTCATAAACTTCAACTTCAGAGGAATACTCCTGTTTGTATCTTCCTTCAAGAGGGCGCTAACAAGTCTAGCTAACCCTCTTGTATGCTAAGTAAACAATATTCATCCTATTTCTAATATTCACCTTACCCTAGTTTTATAAGGCTCACGAGGGTTGGCTTTTCGTGTTAGCCTGAGAAATTATATCATGTCCGCTTAAACACTTATAATTAGTGTAGGTTGGGGAGCCAGTGCTCTGAAAGCGGTGCCGACTTAAAGCAACGAGCGTTGAAGCAAAGCGGAACCCAACATTATTATGAATCAATATTGGGTGACACTGCGTTACACCCAACCTACCAAGATAATTTTTATTATAAGTAATCACCCGAACTTGATATTAGCCATAATTATTCTCAACAAAAACTCAATTTTATTGAGAATTGAACAGGTAGCTTTAACAGTTTGCTTGTTCCCAAGCGTAGACGCGGAGCGGAACCTGTTTGTCAGACATCGTGGATAAAGTTGAGAAGTTAGGTTTGTGTATTTGAGTCAACCAAGAACCGCTATAATTTATTTTAAGGAAATTGACGTAAAGTCAATGTATCTTTTGGTATAATTGCAAAGTTTTGCGGATAACGTCAGTTTGCCACTATGGATTTTCTGGAAAAATGCTGCGAGTTTATCATCTTTTGCTTGGTTTTATTTTGCTGATATTAACACCGATGGTAGTAAAATTTGTTTTCCCCAATTCTAGCACCAGCAAATTGCAGACAACTCCAGTTCGACAACCCCAGCCGATGGCAACATTGACTCAAACTACTTCAGCATCCAAGACTACAGAAGGAAATATCTGGAAGAGTATTTTAGGGAAAACAGCTACCCCACCTGGATGGAAAATAGAGCCTTGTCAAGGAAATGCGCCGTTGTTGTGTGTCTCGTCTCAAGGAGAACTTTTGGGTACAGTTGAGATCGAGGTTTATCCACTAGCAAATCAGCCGAAATTCCAAAATATGCTGGTAGCCGCCGACATTCCATTGGGTGCAAAAGTGGACTTACAAAATCCCAAGTACCAAACGCAGATATTGACAGCGCTGAATGCTTGGGTTGCAGACCACTACGCTGTATTATCGAAAGACCGTCAGGGTGTGTATGGCGATCGCATCACTTTTTCACCTCAACCACCGCAACAAGTTCCCGTTGGGATGCTTCACGGGATACGCTACGGATTTACAGGCATTAAGCAAGGCAGTAGTGAGGTATCCGAGCAAAATCTCGGTTATGTTGCCTTTGATGGTGCCTCACTTTACGTAATCCAGACTGCTTTTAACCCAACTGCAAAAACGGCTAAGTTTGACAAAATCGAAAGTTTGTCACCTTTTGAACTTTACCTGAGTGCGATCGTTGCAGATTTGCATTTGCCTAAATAAAGCGAACGCTAATGGCTAATAGCTGATGACTAATTCCTCAATTAATCAATCTTCCATTAACCATTAGTTCTAAGTCTAAATCTCAGCTAATGCTCGTTCAATCAAGCGACGCGCTAAAGTTTGCGTACCTGTGTGTTCGTAGTAATTAGTACTAACATCCAGGAACGCCGCCAGGTAGTCCAATTTGTCGTCTGCAATCTGCGTAAATGACTGCAAATTCGCGACAACTTTCTGTGGCGTTAAATTATTCGACGCTACGAGATTACCCATCCAGCCTTTCACTGAATCGAAACTTTCACCGATAAAGTTGAGTTTGCTACTAGAATTATTACCGGGAATCGAATCTTGGATGTTCTTAAAAGTCGAGTTTTTTTCTAACTCTTGCGGACTGGTTTGATTAATGCTAGATAACGCTTTGTTGATGAAGTCTGGACCTAGGGGGATCAAACCATCAACGCAAACTAATCCCACCATGCGAATGAGGGACTCACCGCTATATTCACCCAAAGAGGCGACAAAATCGCCTATGCTGTCTCCGGGGATACCGTTGATTTGACAGAAGGCTACTAATTCAGTAACTAATTTCAGTGCTAAGTCAATGGTTTGAGCTTTGTCGGGCTTGGGAGTAACTTTATTTAAGAAACCCAATAACGGAATCGACTCACCCACCTTATTCGCGAAAGCTGCTGCACCAAGCGCTTTATCTGTACCATCAACAGTTTGGTACAGCCACATCGCTCTTTGGTATCCTTGAGAGCGATCGTTGTAAAGATAAATTGCTCTCTCGCCAATTTGCTGAATCAGGTCTTCGTCAGTTTCGCCGGTGACAGTCTTAATGGTATTGACAAAACCGACCACATTGTGCCATTGACCAGGAGCAACAAAATCGAGGGAGTTCAACAGAGAAACGGTTAAGTTGCTGGTTGGGAGTTCGTCAACTAACTCAAAAATTGATTTGCTCACGTTTCAAAAACTCTCCTTATCTAGCGTGTTTTATCTTAATCACAGTAGTGAGTGAAGCTTATTTCAATCGCGACAGACCGCTGAGATTAAACTTTTCTATCCAAGCTTCGCGATCGCTTGCTGTAAATGACGGATCTTTGGAAATCACTTTCACTTGATACTTACCCACCAAAACCGAAGTTTGAGTATTACCAAGTGTCGCTGCTGGGTAACCGCCAATTTTTTTGGTACTATTAGAGTATTTTGCTGCTGCACTTGGTGTGCTGCTGGTATCAGAAATAGCCAGTTGCGCCATAACTTTACCGTCTTTTTTCAAATTCGCTTCTGCAAAGCCTTTTTTCTCTTGGGTGAATACGCGATCATATCCAGCTTGCTTGGCTGGAAAAAGCTTGTTAAACTCGCTACCCTGAGTTGCTTTTTTGTCAACCGCTTGACCACTTCTCTGTTTGCTGCTTTCTGCTTGCACCTGGTCAAAACGTCCCGGTGTTTTTGGCGAACAGGCTGTTGTCAGTAGTAACACTGAAAGCAACAAAGCCATTAAAATCCTACGTCCACGGGGGAAAATCATGTTTGGTTTCTCCTTATGCTTCTTTGAGGCAATTATCAGCGCTTATGTCAGCTTTCCCCGGAAAATTTAGTTTTTCATCAGGTTTTGTATCTCGAATAACATATTTTCCGGGCGTTGTGTCTGCTAGTGGGGATTAAGGATGAGAAATAATTTTCTTTCCCAGTCGCCAGTTTCTAATCCAAGCGTCCAAGCGTCCCCTAACTCCGGTTAGCTATCACAGCATAAAACGGATCTCCTCCTGCCGCACCCAACCATTGTAAGAAATTTGGAACCGTTGATTGATGGGTAATCACTTCTGGGGTTGTAAATCCTGGTACAGAGGAGAAGTAGCTTTTGACTAATTCAACTCGACTCGCTTCTGAACCCTCGCGCCACGCTTGAATCGCTTTTTGGAAAAACATGCGGTTAGAAAAGCTGAAGATAGCGACACCACCAGGTTTGAGAATGCGGTGAATTTCGGAAAACACAGCTTCTGGATATTGCAAATATTGCACAGAAACGCAGTTTACCACTGCATCAAAATCTTCATCCTTCAAAGGTAACTGAGGATTGGCGTTGAGGTCTTGCACAAAGTAATGATCTAGGCGCTGGTTATGTGCAAGTTCCTCACCGTTGAGTCCGTGTCCCTCAACATGAGTAAACTGCATCTCTTCTGGGAGATGAGACACCCAACTGCTCATCATATCAAGGATACGAGTGTTGGGTCTTAGTCGCTGACGATATAAATCGGTTAGCTGTTGAATAAAGCCTTCATCCACATGAGTGACGAAGCGGGGAGAATCATAAAACAGCTTGTCGTCTGTGTCATCTAGCTTAATACGTTGATTCGGTCTTAGTAGCATAAACCCTTGTTGAGCGAGAAGTTATTTCCAAAATAGTGTAAATTTTTGCTAGTATTTACCTCAAATCTGTTGTATACCACCTTACATATTCTAAAAATAGACAGAAAAATAAACCACTAAAAGCAATTAGCGACTAGCTAACAGCTTTATCAACTTAGCAAAATTAAGTTATTTTTAACTAAATGTTATATAAAATAAAAAATTTTTATTCTATTTGGCAGCGAATTCTTCTTTGGGGAGGATTTCCTTATGTCAGTTTGTTAGTTTGGATACTTCCATTATTGCTATTTAATTCAGGGCATAATAGCCTGATGGCTCATGATGAAGGGCTTTATGCTTGGCGAGCGCGCGTCATGTTTGAGTCTGGCGACTGGATAAATCCCTGGTTTAAACCCCATCATAAAACTCCTGGTCCCTATTGGTTAATTGCCAGTTCCTATCAGCTATTTGGCATCTCTGAAGTCAGTGTACGACTGCCTAGTATGATTGCAGGCATCCTTAGCGTACTACTTCTATATGAAATCGGCAAAATTATACTTGGGAAAAAACTTGCGTGGCTAGCTGCGGCAATTTTCAGTGTGGAATTTCTCTGGGTGCAATACTGTCGCTTAGGTACACCGGATGTACCGATGATTTGTCTGGTACTTTTAGCTATTTGGTCTTTCCTGAAAGCGGAATTACATCCAAGATATCGCTTTTTTTATAGCTTTATTGCCGGTCTTAGTTTCGGTTTAGGCTTTCTAGTCAGAAGCTTTATGATTTTTTTGCCAATTGTAGCTTTATTACCTTATCTTATTGGAGAGCATCGCCGTCATCGTCATCTTACCAACCCGATGTTTTATTCAGGGTTTGCAGTCGGTTTAATTCCTACCTTGAGTTGGATTTGGTTAAGTTCGCAACGTTTTGGTAATAATAGTATTGAAGAATTATTCCGCTTTGTCTTCCGTTTGGGATCGAATGATAGAGGCGATCATGGGTTACTATTTTATCTCTGGAATGTGCCCACCAAAGCTTTTCCTTGGTTTTTCTTTGCTCTTTTAGGTTTAGTCTTATTACTGCGTCGTCCCATTCCTCGCTACCAACTGATATTAGTTGGCTTTCCCCTAGTTCTGTTTGCTGAAGTGAGTATTTTCTCTACTCGTCTGCCTCATTATAGTCTTGCCCTCTATCCCTTCATCGCTTTGCTTGCATCTGTAGGGTTAGACTGGCTTGGGGGAATTTTTAGCAAACGGATAAGGGAACAAGTAAAAAGGAAAAAGGAAAAAGGAAAAAGTTATATGAAAGATTTTTTACCTTTTAGCTTTTACCTTTTACCTTCTCCCTCTTCCCATCTGAAACTTCCGCGAAATCTCAGCTACGCTTTTGGTGGATTAAGTGTTTTACTCTTGTTAGCAGGTATAGTCGCTTTTGCTTTGGGTGGCGCTGACATCCGCAAGTATGCAATTGTTGTCTTGGCTTTGGGGCTGGGTTGGTTAATCTTACCTTTAGTTTGGATCGGTCGTTACCACTTTGGTATAAAGTCTCTCACAGGGCGTTATTGGGTAGCGGGTTGGTTAATTCCTGCTTGGTTGGCTTTAGCTGTGGCTGGTTTCAACGGCTTGATCGGTGACTATAATCCTGATGTTAAAGCTTTCTTGGCACAAAGAGCGATCGCCTCAATTCTCCAAACCAATCCGGTTAACTTTGTGCAAGTCGGCGATAAAACTGGTGTACTCCTTAATTTCTACACTCCCCATCACGGTAAGGAGGTTCAACAATCTGAACTTCCAGCTGATAGTTATGCTTGGATCTCTGCTAAACAGGCGGCTGAGTTATCCACCCCTCATCGAGTTCTCGGTACTGTGCAAAAGTACCAGTTGATTCAAGTTCTCCCCTAAGGAAGATAAAATACAGCTATTGCTAAAAACAAATTTATTTGGTTATAATAATATTACGCACGCTAAGGAATTATCCAAATGGTTTCTACAACTGAAAATTCGCAAGCTGTGGACTCTTGGCAACAAGTTCTAGCACCATACAATATGGGCTACAGAGTCAAATTGCTCTCACAACTCCTCACCCGCAAGTTTACCGAGAGGCTAGAACCATTTGGACTGACTCCCTTTCACTGGTTGGTGTTATGCTGTTTGTGGCAAGAAGACGGTTTACCTACTTCCAGCATTGGCGAAAAACTGCAACAGGTGGGAGGCACATTAACTGGCGTACTTGATCGCATGGAAGAACGCAGTTTAGTTCGCCGAGAACGCGACAGTCGCGATCGCCGCATCTGGCGTATTTGGCTAACCGATGCAGGCAGGGAACTAGAAACAGTGTTACCTCCGATTGCGGCAGAATTGCGTGAAGAAGCGATGCGCGGTATTTCCTATGATGAGCGCGAACAATTTTCCCAAATGTTGAATCAAGCGATCTCTAATCTTTCTTAAGAATATGCCATAATCACCCGATTGGCTGAAGCCCTGTTAAGATTTGTTTGCCACAATATTACGTATACGAAGTAAACGAAAGATAAATGCTTTTAGTTGAATATTACGCCTTCTAAATAAAAATTCGTTAATAAAATCATCTATCGGGGGAGTTAAGAATTATGGAACGGAGCAAGACAACTTTAAATGAACGTAACGGACACTCTTCAGCAGTTCTGGACAAAGAGCTAATTGTGGACTTAGAGACATTGGAAGCTCGTACCATAGAAAAAACTGCACCTGTAGATGCGCCAGTCGAAACGCCAGTAGATAAGGAAAATACCCAGCCAGAGACGGCGAAAGAAGAGCAAAAAAAAGCTGCACCGAAGCGGAAAAAACCGATTGGGATAATTTTGGCAGCATTGGGAGTAGGTGCGATCGCAGCTGGTGGATTTGGTTATCACTACTGGGAGTACGCTTCTACCCACCAAGAAACAGACAACGCCACAGTAGCAGGACACATTAACCAAGTTAGCAGCAAGATTCCCGGAACTGTTAGCGAAGTGCTGGTAAACGATAACCAACTAGTGCAACCGGGACAGTTGCTGATAAAACTCGATCCACGAGATTATCAAAATAAAGTGCAGCAAGCACAAGCAGCACTCTCAGCCGCACAGCGTCAAGCACAAGCTGCCGAAGCGAATATTTCCTTAGCCTCACAAACTACGACTGCGAAGACAAGTCAAGCACAAGGGGATGTTAGCGGTGCATTAGCAGCGATTTCTACAGCAAAAGCAGCAGTACAAGAAGCACAAGCTGGGATACCAGCCGCGCAAGCTGACGTGAGGTTAGCAGAAGCGGGAATTCCCGCAGCGCAAGCGGAAGTAGCCCAAGCTGATGCTAACTTACAAAGAGCGCAAGCTGATTACAACCGTTACAAGACTTTGTTTCAACAAGGTGCGATCGCTCGGCAACAACTTGAAACAGCCACATCAACTTATAATGTGGCTGTAGCGCAAAAAAATGCTGCTGTTCAGGGAGTACAACAAGCACAAGCGCGGTTAGCCTCTGCCAGAGTTGGAGTAGCGAGAGCGCAGTCAAAATTAGCACAAGCGCAAGAAGGCGTAACCAGCGCTCAAGCGAAACTTGCAGCATCGAAAGGAGGACTGCAACAAGCTACCGCCGGCGGACAGCAAACAGCAGTGAATCGCGGACAGTATGAAGCGGCAAAAGCGTCTATATCTCAAGCGGAAGCTGCACTGAAAGACGCGCAATTGCAATTATCTTACACCAACATTACCGCGTCGGCAGCCGGACGTGTGGGTAGAAAAAACGTTGAAGTTGGTAATCGCGTACAAGTGGGAACACCGTTGATGGCGATCGTTAATAACGATTACTGGGTAGTTGCCAACTTCAAAGAAACCCAGTTAGAAAAAATGAAGCCAGGAGAAGCAGCAGAAATCAAGCTGGATGCATTCCCCCACCATACCTTTGAGGGACGTGTTGAAAGTCTTTCGCCAGCTTCCGGCGCTCAGTTTGCCTTATTGCCACCGGATAACGCTACAGGTAACTTTACCAAAATTGTGCAGCGTATTCCTGTAAAAGTTGTTTTTGACAAAGAAAGCATCAAAGGCTACGAAGCACGAATTACACCTGGGATGTCTGCGGAAGTTGCTGTCGAAGTCAAGTAATACCAAATTGCTTTGTGATGAAAACATCTTTCCACCTTTATTATGTCTCTCCGCCTACGGAGAGGCGTTTGGGGGTAAGTTAGATGATATTTATTGAATGCATATTGGTATAAACAAGTCTTAAATGAATACACAAGCAACTCAGAAAAAGCGGCTAATCCCGGCATTTAGGTCAAGAAACTACCGTTTATTTTTTCTCGGACAAGGTATATCTCTAATTGGCTCGTGGATGACGCAATTAGCCACGATTTGGTTAGTTTATCACTTAACCAATTCACCTCTAATGCTAGGAATTGTGGGATTTACCAGTCAAATTCCTAGCTTTGTTCTCGGTCCCTTTGGCGGGGTATTTGTGGATCGTTTTTCTCGCCATCGCACCTTAATTGGTACACAAATTTTGGCGATGATTCAATCATTAACGCTGGCAGTGTTAGCATTAACTGGCGTAATTCAAGTTTGGCACATCATCGCTTTGAGTTTGTTTCAAGGATTTATTAATGCTGTAGATGCGCCGGCGCGACAAGCATTTGTGCCAGAACTGATTGAAAAGAGAGACGATTTAGCGAATGCGATCGCTATCAACTCGACAATGTTCAATGGTGCGCGGTTAATTGGTCCTGCGATTGGTGGGTTACTAATTGCTCAAGTTGGCGCAGCTTACTGTTTTTTAATTGATGGTCTTAGCTACATCGCTGTAATTGCTGCTTTATTGGCAATGAATATTAAGTCAAATAAATATCAAGTTAATAGCGCCAATCCATTAAAACAAATCAAAGATGGATTTAATTATGCTTTTGGCTTTCCGCCAATTCGGGCAATATTAATCTTATCAGCCTTAGTCAGTTTTATGGGAATGCAATATACAATAATTGTGCCAATTTTTGCGGAAAAAATCTTGCAAGGTGATGCACAAACGCTAGGGTTTTTGATGGCTGCGTCAGGAGTCGGCGCTTTATCAGGGGGAATTTATCTGGCTACACGGCAAACAGTAGTAGGACTTGGTAGATTAATTGCCTTTGGTCCGACAATTTTAGGATGTGGACTGATTGGTTTTTCTCTATCGCGATTTTTACCACTTTCTTTATTTTCATTGTTGTTTGTCGGTTTAGGAACGATTCTACAAGTTGCTGCGGGAAACACAATTTTACAAACGATTGTAGACGATGACAAACGCGGGCGAGTCATGAGTATATACACAATGTCATTTTTGGGTACGATACCCTTTGGTAACTTATTAGCAGGTTTTTTAGCAAATCACATCGGCGCTACGAATACATTAATCATCGATGGAATAGCATGTATTTTAGGGTCTGTATTTTTTGTGAGACAGTTACCTAGTTTAAGGCGATCGATTCGCCCAATTTATGAGCAAAAGGGAATATTAACTAGTGGAAAAGCTTAATAAATAAGAACCGCAGATGCACGCAGATAAAAGCCATATGCGTTTATCTGTGTGGAAATTATAAAATCAACAGCATCTTCCTTAAGGTACATTTTTAATCTCGCCGAAAGTTTGAAAATATAAATATCTTTTATTTCAACGCCCCACTTTCTCAACCGGAGTACCGCTGTGGCTAATACAAATGCAGTTGGCAAAGGCAATCAGACTTCCTCTAATAATGTACCGCTGAGAACCTGGATTGGTGTAATGGCAAGTATGCTTGGTGCATTCATGGCGGTGTTGGATATTCAAATTACCAATGCTTCGCTACAAGATATTCAAGCATCTTTGGGAGCAACTTTAGAAGAAGGTTCTTGGATTTCTACCGCTTATTTGGTGGCGGAAATTGTGGTAATTCCTTTAACTGGATGGTTATCGCGGGTATTTTCTCTCAAACGCTATTTGTTAGTTAACACCGCGTTATTTATCTTCTTTTCTATATGCTGTGCTTGGGCGTGGGATCTCAATTCTATGATTCTTTTCCGCGCTTTACAAGGCTTCAGTGGCGGGGTTTTAATTCCTATTGCTCTGACAGTTGTACTAACAACTTTGCCTCCGGCAAAGCAAGCAGTTGGATTAGCCGCGTTTGCGATTACCGCAGTTTTTGCACCGTCGGTTGGTCCCACATTAGGAGGTTGGTTAACAGAAAACTTCGGTTGGGAGTACAACTTTTATATAAATGTAATTCCTGGGGCATTAATGCTTGCTGGGGTTTGGTATGGCATCACTCAACAACCACCGCAAATGCAATTGCTAAAACAAGGTGATTGGTGGGGAATTATTTCGATGGCAATTGGGTTAGGTTCCCTGCAAGTAGTTTTAGAAGAAGGTAGCCGTAAAGATTGGTTTGGTTCACCTTTAATTGTCCGTTTAAGTATAGTTGCGGCGATTTTTCTGGCGCTATTTTTCTTTATAGAATTAACTCGCAAGCAACCATTTATTAATTTACGACTTATACGTTATCGTAACTTTGGTTTAGCCAGTGTTGTTAATGTTTCGCTGGGTATAGGATTGTATGGCTCAATTTATATTTTGCCGCTGTATCTAACACAAATTCAAAGATATAATGCCCTGCAAATTGGTGAAGTGCTAATCTGGGCAGGAATGCCGCAATTACTAATTATTCCCTTTCTACCCAGAGTTATGAAGCGTGTTGATGTACGTTTAATGGTTGCTGTGGGTGTAGTTTTATTCTCTATTAGTGCGTTTATGAATTCGCGGATGACTTATCAAACAGGACACGATCAATTAATTTGGTCACAACTTGTCCGAGCGATGGGACAACCGCTGATTATGGTTCCGCTTACCTCGATTGCTACTGCTGGATTAAATCCCAAAGATGCGGGTTCGGCAAGCGGTTTATTTAATATGATGCGTAATATGGGCGGTTCGATTGGAATTGCACTTTTAGCAACTTTATTAACTAACAGAGAACAATTTCACTCTAATAGATTGGGAGAATCGATATCTTTATTTTCTCCAGAAACTCAAGCCAGAATTAATCAATTGACGCAGTATTTTGTTAGTCGTGGTTCTGATTTAAGTACCGCGCAAGACCAAGCGATAAAATCTATTGATAATATCGTTCGTAGAGAAGCGTATGTGATGGCTTTTAACGATTGTTTCTACTTTATTGGCATTGCTTTATTATTAAGTGGAATTGCGATTATTTTCTTGAAAAAGGTGAAGGCGACTGGCGGCGCTGTTGGGCATTAATATCTATAATAAAAGTTGTTTGTAGTGAGGATTTTAGTCTTTGCTTTTTGTTAGAAGAGGACTAAAGTCCTCACTACGAAATTATGTAGGTTGTATGTACTTTGTTAGAATGATTGAGGTAGTTAGCGAATCGCAGCAAGAAGATGGTCACAAACAAACGCGAATATTACATATCCCCGGAAGAATATTTAGAAGGCGAGAAAGTAAGTCAAGTTAAGCACGAGTATATTGATGGGGAAGTTTATGCAATGGCGGGGGCAAGTGATGCCCATGTTACGATTACGGGGAACTTGTTCGTGCTGCTGCGAAACCACTTCCGGGGTAGTGGTTGCCGCGTTTATATGGCAGATATGAAAGCGCAAATTCAAGCGATAAATCGCTACTACTATCCTGATATTATGGTAACTTATGATACAGAAGATAGAGAATTTGACTATTTTAAATCTTCTCCTTGTTTGATTGTAGAGGTGCTGTCTGGTAGTACGGAAGCTTTTGATAGAGGTAAGAAGTTCACGGACTACCGACATTTAAAGTCATTACAAGAATACGTGCTAATTTCTCAAGATACGATGAGTGTTGAATGCTTTCGTCGCAACGAAGAAGGACGCTGGGTGCTTTACCCTTATGAGAAAGGGGAAGAGGTGCATCTAGCTAGTGTTGATTTTCGCTTTTGCATCGCTACAATATATGAAGATGTAGCTTTGCCAGAAATGAATTGATAACTAACTCATCCCATTAAGATGACGTTATCAAGTACATGAATCACACCGTTGTCTGCTTCGATATCCGCTGCAATTACTGTTGCATTCTTCACTTCAAAGTTATCAGATATATTAATTCGGATTTCGGAACCTTCGACTGAAGTTAGAGAACTAAGATTTGCCAAATCCGCTTTCATCAACTTTCCGGGTACAACGTGATATTTGAGAATACGCGCAAGTTGTGGAGGATTTTGGACGAGGGTGTGAACGGTGCCGGGAGGAAGTTTGGCAAAAGCATCATCGGTGGGTGCAAAAACGGTGAATGGACCAGGACTTTTCAAAACTTCAACTAGTCCGGCAGCTTTCACGGCAGCTACAAGGGTGGTAAATCCATCGGCACTTACAGCAATATCAACAATATCAGGCATTTGTTTCACCTTTACTTTATTTAACTTCGCACCCTCACCCTGGAAGGGTGGACGGCAGTCGCTACAACGGAGGGAACCTCAACGCCAGATGCAACAAGCGCGGCTCGCCGACGGCAGATGCTCCACTTGGGGAAACCCCAAGACCGCACTGCCTCCCCAACGCACTGGCTCCGCAACGCGCTGCCTCGGCTATACGGGCAAAGCCTGCCTACGCAGGCTAAAAACCTCGCCAACACCGTTATCTATTGAACATTTACCGATAATCTTGGCGTTGAATATCGCGCAATCTCGCTTCTGGACGCTGGAAACGGTCTAACTGAGACTCAAAAAATTGGCGATTTGCCATCAGATGTTCTGGGTTAGGGTCATCTAATGGATAAAGTAATGCTTGTCGTAATGCTTGAATTACCGCTGATGTGACGCAATACATCGAACGCTGAAAGCTAATTCCTAACTGAATCAGGGTGTCATCTTCACCGCGACAGTATTGTTGATAGTAGTCCACCAAGTAGTCAGGCAAGAAATGTAGCATATCTTGCATCAAAAGTGTCGGTGGGATGCCCGCTGTCCCGACTGGGAAGACATCTGCATAAAGAATGCCAAAGTGGAAATCTTTTTGGTCTTCCGGGACTTGTTTTGCTTGAGCGTTATAAGATTTAGTACCTCTAAAAGGTGCAGTCCGATAAAATACTGCTTCTACGTAAGGCAAAGCCGCTTCATACAACCAGGTAAAGCCTTTGGATTTCGGGATAATTTCGTAGCACTCCCCGTCACTATATACATGATGATAAATTGGACGTCCGGCGATCGCAAAAATTCCATTCACCAAAAAATTCATCGCTTCCGGCACGCTTGTTATTTTACCTTCATCGTAAAGGTCTGACATCTCAAAGAATACCGGCGCCATCACTTCCCAAAACAAGCCGAGGTTAGAGTAGTAAGATAGTTGCCGCACTTGCTCAATGAACATATCCGGAAACATTTTATACAGTCCCAACATTACCGGATTTTTTTTGAAGTAAGCTTTAATTGCGCGATCGGCATTTGCTTTATACTCGTCGGTATCTAAGTACGGGTCAAACAGTCCACCCATACCCCGATGCCAAAGCATCGCTTGCATACAAGCTTCGGCAAATTCCATATTGATGCGATCGTGCCAAAGATGATGTAATATTTTGGGTAGCTTTTTATTTACCTCACCCTTTTCCATAAACTCCAACAACTCAGGATGCGCTGTTGCTTCTCCGCGCCAAATGCGAATATCAGCATCATCACCTGCATAATGATTGTGTAGTTCTAAATATTCTTTGGGTAGAAAGTATTTGAAGAAGGGCACAGGATCGAGAAAAACTCGTTCGGCAATATAAAGTAAGTCGCGCCAGTAAAAGTCCATCGGCACAGCATACGCTTTATAAATGCCGATGATTTGCATGAGGTTTTCTGGGGTATCTGGAAGCATCGCACCACCTGCTTCTAAGCGGTGAATTACTTCGGGAAATTGATGTTGAGAGGGGGGAAGTTTGGTTAGAGTTTGGATCATGGGAGGGGTTAGAAGTTAGGGG
>CAXTNZ010000100.1:20935-22536 GCA_964245695.1 uncultured bacterium
GTTTGGCCGGGGGGTCTTTGGGTTTGCTTTTGGTTCCTGGGCGGGGTTATAATTTTGGGTTTTGGGGGTTAGAGACTTTAGCCTTTGAGGTGTTGCCGCTCAAAGTCATTAGCTAAGTTATTTAGAGTGGGAATCGCTGACACCATTGTTGTGACTGTCTGTTCACTCCAACGGACAAGCCAAGCGGGTTGTACTCCGAGGATGAAAATCAAGGTTGCAAGGATGAGGGCAGGTATTCTTTCATTAGCTTTCACTTTGGGGAAATTGGCGATCGCATTATCTAATTTTCCGAAACAAGTACGATTGAGCAATATCACAAAGTATACTGCTGTTAAACCGGTTCCCACTACACATAACAAAGTTGGAATGGGAAACTCTGCATAACTGCCTTGAAATACGAGAAATTCGGCGATAAATCCAGCCATACCCGGAATTCCCGCACTCGCCATGCCGCTAAGAATTAATAACGCACTAATGCTTGGTAATCCGCGAATCGGGTTTAGCAGTCCATTCAGGACATTTAAATCACGGGTGCCGATTTTCTCTTCAATTACACCCACCAAGTTAAACAAAATCGCCAAAATTAAGCCGTGGGCGACCATTTGGGAAACAGCACCAACTAAACTTAATGATGTGTGCGCTGCACCTCCTAACAAAACGTAGCCCATGTGACCGATTGAACTATATGCTACCATCCGCTTGATGTCTTTTTGAGCGATCGCCGCTGCTGCTCCATAAAGTACACTGACAGTTGCCCAAATCGCTAACCAAGGTGCCAATGTAGCCCAAGCTTCCGGAAAAAGTCCCAAGCCAAACCGGAAAATACCGTAAGTGCCGAGTTTCGCTAACACACCTCCTAACAACATCGCTACAGGTGCGGAAGCTGCAACATATGTATCGGGTAGCCAAGTAT
The DNA here is from genome assembly GCA_964245695.1 of uncultured bacterium. Taxonomy (GTDB): domain Bacteria; phylum Cyanobacteriota; class Cyanobacteriia; order Cyanobacteriales; family Nostocaceae; genus Hassallia. Next base: position 21,849 of record CAXTNZ010000100.1, read on the forward strand.
GCAATGGTACGAGGGGAATTTTGATGCCAAATCCCACCAATAGTAGACTTAGCAGGATAATTTGCAATCCTAAGGGTAACATTTGTCCCATCAAGGATTCATACGCAAAGCTGGTTGCATGACTTAACCAGACTAAACCCAAGAATGCTGCTAAAATCAAGATTCCGGAAAGAGCGGTGTAGAGCAAAAACTTCGTTGCTGCATAACTGCGTTTGTCACCCCCCCAAATCGAAATTAATAAATAGAAGGGGACTAACTCCAGTTCGTAGAACAAAAAGAACAGCAGTAAGTTTTGAGCGACAAATGCACCCGCAACGCCACCACTAATTAACAGAATCATCGAGTAAAATAATCGCGGACGCTCAGTATTGTCGTGGCTGCTGTAAATAGCAATCCAACTAATCAAGCTATTCAAGGCAACCATCACCAGGGAAATACCATCTACTCCGAGTTGGTAATTTAATCCTAAGGTTTCAATCCAAGGTAGGTATTCTGTAAGTTGGAATCCTGGCTGATTAATATCAAACTGAGCCATTACCCAGAATGTCCACAACAGCATTGCTCCAGTAATTAGCAATGCACTCAAGCGAATTTGCCGGGAGTCAACGTTTTTTGGCAGACATCCGATTATGGCTGCACCGAGCATTGGTATCCAAATTAATGTACTTAGCATAGGGGAGGGGGGGAC
>CAXTNZ010000101.1:0-22463 GCA_964245695.1 uncultured bacterium
TTTTATTAACAGAAGGAAGCAGACCCTCAGACAAATTAGGGGACAAAATTCGCTTCTATTCTTGACGTTTTTTTCGGACTTTTAGGACTTTTTAAAAAGAAAAAATGCTTATCCTACTTTTGAGAGAGTTTTGAGAAGAAAAGTATATAGTACTTAGTTTATTATATATACTTTGGAAGGTGAGAAAGTCAGCAAATTATGATATTTGTCTAGAGGTATACTATAGTAATTGAAGCAAAGATATAAAGCTACAATATGATTAAGTTTTGATAAAATAAAGTAAGAATCTATACTAAAAACAAACAGCAGCAGCAAAGTAGTGGAAATGGGCGGTTGTAGCTTGTTAAAAATTAAGAGTGCTTGCAGACAAACCAGGGTCAATAAAACGTGATGACACAAAGACTTTTGAGCGATCGCTATCGCATTATCAGCGTACTTGGAGCTGGTGGGTTTTGCGAAACATATTTAGCCGAAGATACCCAAATGCCTTCGGGAAGAACTTGTGTAATTAAACAACTCAAACCAGTTACCAACAATCCTCATATATACCAACTGGTGCAAAGACGATTTCAAAGAGAAGCCGCCATTTTAGAAGAATTGGGAGGAGTTAGTAGTCAAATTCCCTCACTATACGCTTACTTTCAAGAAGATGGGCAATTCTATTTGGTACAGGAATGCATTACCGGAGAAACCCTCAGCCAAAAAGTAAGACAAAGTGGATGTCTTAGCGAAGCTGAGGTACGCTCGATTTTAATCAGTCTGTTAGAAGTATTGGCATTTGTGCATAGCAAAGGCATCATCCACCGCGATATTAAGCCAGACAATATTATTCTGCGGTCATCTGATGGCAAACCAGTTTTAATTGATTTTGGTGCAGTGCGAGAAACGATGGCGACAGTGGTAAATAGTGATGGCAATGTTACCAGTTCCATTGTCGTAGGTACACCAGGGTTTATGCCTAATGAACAAGCAGCAGGGCGTCCAGTTTTTGCCAGTGACGTGTTTAGTTTGGGGTTAACAGCGATATATTTATTAATCGGAAAATTGCCAGAAGAATTGGCGACAGACTCCTATACTGGTGAAAATATTTGGGATCGCCATACTGTGAGTCTAAATTTGGCAGCAGTGTTAGATAAAGCAATTCGGTTTGATGTTAGGGAACGCTATCCCAGTGCAAAAGCAATGCTAGATGCTTTGCAGAGTATTACAAATAATGGCATTCCAGCCAAAATGCCTACTTATATTTCGCCTTCCGGAAGTGTTCGTGCTACTTCAGTGTCGGCGGCTAAAAGCAGTAAACAAAACGCTATTTTTTTGAGCAGTATTTTAGTTGGAGGTGGAGTAATAGGTGCATCTGTAATTATTGGTCTTTTGTTGACAAATCCATCTCAACCAGGGGCATATAAAGACTCTACATCTTCAACAATTAGAAAACCACAAGTTTCCCAAACTCCTTCTTCATTATCTCCGGCTTTATCGGCGACTACAAGTTCTCAAATAGTGCCAAACTCGGAATCAGCAATTACCAATACTGCTAAGTTGCCTAATTATTATCATTTCGTAGCGGATTCCACCTTCCCAAATTTGCAAACGGCTGTTGAGCAAATTAAAACTTTACAGGGGTCGGGTTATGGGCAAGCAGGAGTATTTTGGATACCAGATTATCCAAATCTGTCAGATAAACGTTTATTTGTAGTTTATGCAGCCACGTTTAGCGATCGCCCCAGTTGCATTAACTTCCTGAAGAGTTATGGAAAAGTCAATCCGGGAGCATATTGCGCCTTTGCTAGTAAAGATCCAAACGCACCGTCGGCTAAGGTGTACTTCCAAGAAATTCAGTAAAGAATGTGCGATGCGCCTTAAAGACGTATGGTTGGCAAGGACTGCGTAAGTCCTAAAAGTTTTAACTCCCCTGACTATAAGTCAAGGGAGCGCGAAAAACCAGATATTATTTGGAACTATTTTAAAGACTTACCAGCTTGAGATAGCAGCTGTCCAAGTTGCTTTACCTTAGCGGCAACGTCACCGTTTGCAGTAGTAGCCGCTTCCGAGGTATCTTCACCAATGTCGGTGAGCATTTCAGCCAGTGAGGTGCCATTAGCAGTACCGCTTACTAGCGCCGACTTGAGTTGACCCAAATCTTCAGCTAGGTCAGTTCCTTCAAGCTGTTGTTGCCAGCTATCGATAACCGCAACTGCTTGCTCGGCGGGGATGGATGTCAAACCCTTTTGCAAGGCAGAAATGGTGGTTTCGAGGTCAATGTTTTGAGTAGCCATAACAAACTCCTATGTTGAGCGTATTTTACCTGGGACAAATGATTCAAAATGCACTAATGCTCTGTTAGCCTCACACCTAAAGTTAAAATCCTCTCTTCGCCTCACACCTAAAGTTAATTTCTCTTAATATGAACTTAAAACGCCTCTGCCTGTAGATATAGATTAATGTAAACTAATAGCTCAGTAAGCTTAGCGTTGAAACAGAATACAAATCATGATATACAGCGGAATGAGGTAGCAAAAATGGACAGGTTCAAGTCCTAAGATGCTTTATTAGTTCATGTTTAACCGTTGTGTGGATGCGATCGCATCCTGCTTGTAAGTGTAACGCAACTACGAACAGAGTCAAGACGCAGTTTCTTGTTATACCATCTTGGATACGTTGTTTTCGTCAATGCGCTCTCATATTTAATCAAATAAAAAGCAACCTACCAAATCAGTAATTTTCACAAGTAACAGCAATGTAGGGGCTATTCTGTGCTGTGCCCCTACAATGTGGTTTAAACATATGAAAAACGCTGTAAGCAGAATCAGTAGACATTTCGCATTCATTTCCCGACGACTTGCTTCGCGGCTACAAAAACCAAGTTTGCCCAAGCAGACTTAGAGATTTTTATCGCGCTTACCGAACCGACAATTTTCCAGTTTTCCACACCTTTTATTAACCAGATATTTATGGTCGGTAATCATCCTTAAATATGTGGCAAAAACCGAAAGTACAGTATTTGGTTTATCAATAATATGGTATTTAAAGCAAGGATTTAAATCCTCAATTGGTTGGAAAGAAATAATACTTATAGAAGGTAGAATCAAAATGCTAGTTCGTTACAATCCCTGGCAAGAACTTAACACTCTAGAACGTCAAATCAACCGCTTGTTTGCAGATACTAAAGTACCATCTGCATTGTTTGAAAAAGGATTAGTGAGAGTTCCCGCTGCTGAGTTGCAAGAAACATCAGATGCACTTCACCTCAAGATAGAACTGCCGGGAATGGACGCAAACGACTTGGATGTACAAGTCACAGAAAATGCAGTTCACATTAGCGGTGAGCGCAAGTCAGAAACTAAAACTGAAGACAAAGGTGTTACCAAGAGTGAATTCCACTATGGTAAATTCCAACGCGTAATTCCTTTGCCGGCTCACATTCAAAACACAAACGTCAAGGCAGAATACAAAGACGGCATTTTGAATCTGACATTGCCCAAAACAGAACAAGAAAAGAACAAAGTCGTCAAAGTTAACTTAGAGCAAAATTCTGCTAGCTAATTGATGATACTTTGTGTGAAAAGCAATACAAACTTGCACAGTAGGTTAATCTAACCTAATTTCCGCCCGGTTGCATAAAAGCATCCGGGCTTTTTTTACGTAGTAAGCGTTTCAACGCTTAAAAAAGACTTAGAAAAAGCACTCTTCGTGCTTACTACAATAAAGAAGTAAAATCTGCTCTTTAATAGACATGAAAGACAAAAATTTGAATAAGAAAAAGGGCAAATCTCTCCCCCCGAAGCTGATTATCAAGCTGGGAAAGTTCGTCTGGACGACTTTGTGGCATATGATGATGTCCAAACTTGCACCCCGCAATCAGTCGGGAGAGTATATTCGTCCCAGTAGCCAGTTCCGCAACTTTGTTGGGACAGAGGAAGGAAATCTGTACCGACCAGCAAAAGGGCGTTATCATCTTTATGTTGGGATGAGTTGCCCTTGGGCGCATCGAACTTTAGTTGTCAGGGCGCTTAAGAAACTCGAAGATGTAATATCAGTATCTATCGTCTCTCCTTCTCCAATTGAAGGAGGTTGGGTGTTCAACCAGGAAGAACAAGGTTGTCGCACTCTTGCTGAATTATACGAGATGGCTGCACCAGGTTACAGCGGACGCTCTACAGTTCCAGTGTTATGGGACAAAGAAACGAAAACTATCGTCAACAACGAGAGTGCAGAGATTATCGTGATGCTAAACTCGGAGTTTAACGAGTTTGCCAAGAATCCTACACTAAATCTCTACCCAGAAGAATTGAAAGAGAAGATTGACTGGTGGAATGAGAAGATTTACCACTCAGTAAATAACGGTGTGTATCGTTGCGGCTTTGCTCAGACGCAAGAAGCTTACAATCAAGTTTGTGATGAACTGTTCGCCGCTTTAGATGAAATTGACTCCGCACTTTCAACAAGTCGATATCTTTGCGGGGATAATGTCACACTAGCGGATGTTCGTTTGTTCACAACATTATTCCGCTTTGATAGTGCCTACTACGGACTGTTTAAGTGTAACCGTCGGCGAATTCAAGATTATCAAAATTTGGGAGCTTATTTACGTGACTTATATCAGCTTCCAGGTATTGCTGACACCTGCGATGTGGAGAGTGTCAAGCAAGACTATTATGGCAACCTTTTTCCGCTAAATCCGGGTAGTATTATTCCTGCTGGTCCTGATATGACGCGTCTCTTGGAACCACACAATCGCAGTAGTGTTGGTGCAGGGAAGTAAGTGTACAGTGACAGATTATTTGTCATCGGTAACACATTAATGTCGTCATACCTAATTAAGTGTCGTTGTGACACATTGGCTGGACGGGGGAAAATGGCTAAGAATCATATAGAACTTAGAAGGAAGAGATACTTCAAGCTCAGTTCACAAATCGCTCAGTTGGATAATGCACAATTGCGTTCTTTGTTTGACAATAGTGAGTCGAATGAGTCTAGCACGGGTTGGGGGATAAATCACGCCATCGTCCTTGGGCAATCCAAGGTCTTTGTGAAACGTGTTCCAGTTACGAACATCGAATATGACAACCTGTTCTCCACCAGAAACCTCTATGACCTGCCGACTTACTGTAATTACGGCTTCGGTTCCACTGGTTTTGGGGTCTTCCGTGAACTCGTGACCCATATCAAAACAACCAACTGGGTATTGGAGGGGGCGATCGCCACCTTCCCACTGATGTACCATTATCGGATTATTCCGTTTTTTGGGCGGCGGGCGGATGTGGATAGGTCGCGTCTAAAAGGTTATGTGGAGTACTGGGGCAATAGTGCGAACGCCGGGAATTATGTGTTAGATAGAGCGAACGCCAACTATGAGTTGGTTCTGTTTATAGAGCATATACCGTATGTTCTGGAAACATGGCTGCGGGAAAACCCCAACAAACTTCAGAAACCCCTGGATGACTTACGCACGACGATTGACTTTTTGAGGACGAAGGGAATCATCCACTTCGACGCGCATTTTCACAACATCCTCACCGACGGCGAGCAGATATATTTGACCGATTTTGGTTTGGTCCTTGACAAGAGTTTTGCGTTGACTTCATATGAAGAGTCTTTCTTTAAGCAGAACACATTTTACGACTACGGAGAAGTCCTGCGGAATCTTGGACACCTTATTCGATGGTCGTATGATTCATGTTCGGAGAACGATAAACGCAGGATAATGGAAAAATATGGCATAAAAGAAGGCTTACAACCTTATGAACTGCGCTCCATATTACTCGACAACATCGAGCAGATACATGCTGACGGGATCATGAAGTTAGATGATTTCTATGTTGCCAGCATCGTCAAATACTGCAGCATCATTGCGCTGATGCAAGACTTCTTTTCTGATATGTGGGGAAATAACAAGAAGGACACGAAACTTGATCACGCAAAACTACGGCTGCTGCTCAAAGAGACGGGGTTTCTTCCTGGTGCTGAATCCCACACACACCAAATATATTCAAAGGTTATAACTCGCTCCCCCAAGGAATGCTTATTGAGAGGCTCTACCTCTAGTGAGTAGAGGCTCTGCCTCTGGGAACCTCACCCCAATAAAGCTGTGCTTTATTTCCCCTCTCCTTATCCTTAATAAGGAGAGGGGTTAGGGGTGAGGTTTTATGGATGGGCATTTTGACGGACATGATATAAAATCCCTTATTAGTCGTCTTTAAACGACTAATAAGGGATTTTAGCGCACTTGAGTAAGCTCTGAGATTGAAATCTCAGGCGGGTGAGAAGACTACTTTAATGTGCGAAAAATTACGCGCCCTGGACATTCTTCTTGGTTGATTCGTGCATATACCCGCAGACAAGTTAACACTTCTCCGGGAGTACCGCCGCAGTCAAGTTGTAAATCATCTTTGGAAAAAGCACATATATCAGCGTAAAGTCCTGATAATTGACGAATGCGTACGTCATAGCCTGCATTATTTGCTTTATCGGCAACTTTTTTCAGGATGCGTCGCGATTCTTGTTGCAGTTTTCCCCACCAAGAGTAGCGTTCAGCTGGTGGTACGAATATTAAAGAGTGTATTGCTTCGTCGATATCAATCCAAGCACGCAGAGTTGATAATGGATATGCATTTTCCTCAGCTTTTTGGGTACGTTGAAAGCGATCGCTTAAAGCTTCAATATACAGGCTACGTTGTTCTGGCTTTGATTGCAAAGATATCACATCGAAGCTAAAAACACTCTTTAAGGCATGATGTAAATCTGGTTCGATTTCAATAAATTTTATTAACAAAATCACCAGACCTGCAAGTATATGTATATCACCTGATTCTTGTCCCTGAGCAATTTCGTAATTTAAAAGTTCTTGTTGAGACAATTGCAAACCCTTGACGCGGACACTACCACTAAGTCCGGGGTAAATAACTTCATCTCGGATAAATGGAAGTTGGTAGAAATCCGAATTATCCTCGGTTGCGCCAGCCTCTTGAGCGAAATTTAAAGCACGCTGTCGCCAAGATGTAGCTATATCCTCTGGAACCCGTAACAGCTTACGTTGAATTTCGTTCCACAAATCTGAGTCTGTTTGGCTTTGAAGTGGCGAATTTCCTATATATAAAGCTAGCTCTTTGTCAGAATCAAATTCATCCCGGAGGCGACTCAGTTTTAACTCAGTTGTAGGCTGTATGATTTTGCTGACATCTAAAGGCGCGACAATTAAAGGTTGCAAAAGGCTATTGAGTTCTTGCAGCACTTCGTCGCATATTTTCGCTCCTGGATCATCAGAGAATTCTGCCTGAGCTTTCTTGAGAGAAGCTTCTAGTCCGTACAAGCTAAACCGCAATAATCGGGCTAACTCTGAGTTTTCTATTTCCAATAGTCGGCGTAAGTGCTGCATATAAAATACTGATTTAAGAGTTAGGAATTAAAAAATTGGCGTTGCATAATTAGAGGATGAACTCTTTACGTGTTGTATCTGAAACACCTTAATTTTCTCCGCGCCTCTGCGTCTGGAGCGTGAGACAAAAAATTTATTTCACGCAGAGGCGCAGAGACGCAAAGAAGAACATGAAAATAATTTTTGCAACTTTAACATTCATAACTCTAACTATTAATGTATGCCACAAAATGGGTCGCGTTCTTTATCGACTTCGTTGGGTTGCAATTCTAATTCGGCGCGAAAAACACAACCTTCTTGTTTGAGACATTCTTCATTTGTTGATGTCCAGTAGGGTACTTCACCGGCGTGGATTCGCAGAATGCCTTTGTCGTCGAGTGTAACGTGATATTGGCAAGGATAATCTGTTGTTACTTCTGGTTTGCTAAGTTCACCAATTCGTATCCATTTTTTGGTGTTTGTTTGGCGATCTGTTTGATAAACGTAGAAGGTGTGTTGTCCTGTTTGGGGAAAGGGAGGCAAGGGGTTACTTATTAAGCCAGTTCCTGTTTCTGAGGAGCGATCGCTTCGCTTCTGCTGTTGTCCAGTCTGGTCATTCTGACCTGAGGGGGCAACATAAGCGCGATCGCGCACGTAACGAAATTCTTTCATAGATTTACTCTCATCATTTCCGGCTACAAATACTAAATGATAGGCATCTGGTTGATCTACTGTTGCCGACTCGATGACATTGACGGCGATATCACCATCATTTAAGTCTTTATAGGGTTGCTCAACCGCAATATTCCAATTCAATTTCCCCTGAGAAAATAGCGTTGGGCTTTCTGTTGTTGTGAAATTTGCTAATATTGGTATTGCTACATCAATGCCAGAAACATCAATTAAATAATGGGGATTTCCCCGACACAGCAACACGCTAAATTGTAGTGTTTGGTCAATCTCAAACTGAACTTTAATTTTTTTGAGAAATTCTGATTCTTCTATCTTCAATTTCTCCATCAAAGTTTTGCCATCAAAGCTACCCCAAAGTCGCAAATCTCCATCTTCATAATCCTGACGATAGATGATGTTACTTAATTGTATGCCTTGCCAATCGGTGCGGACTTTCGCGACAGATTCCCAAGCAGCAAGTTGATAAAGTTCTTGTCCGGCTTTAAATATCGGTAGCAAGTCGTTGCTTTGGGTTTTGCGTTTGAAGTTGCAGGGCAAATAATAAAACAAATTTTTGACATCTATTTCTAGCTGGTTTGCTCCCTTACGCAGCAATCCTTTAGATTCTTCTGGATCGAATCTTAATCTTCGCAGTTTCTCGGCGTAGCAAGCACCGGCGGAGGTAGCTAGTTTAGTAAATTCTAGAACAAAGGTAATCCGCTCTGGATTCCATACGAAATATTTTGATTTACTAAATTCCTGGTAAATTTCGCGTTGCACTAAGTCAAGATTGCAAGTTTTGCCAGACAAAATTAACCAATCAACTTTTTGTCCGTTACTTAGCAAGCGACTTTCCATCAGTCCTTTGGCGATACCAATTGCTTCTTTAATTGCTGAAGTTGCAGTTCTTTCAAATTGTTCGCTGTCTAGCGTCACACTAACTCTATTAGCATCTTGGAGATGGAATTTAATCGCACTTTGAGTTAGCAGTTCGGAAATTTGCTGTTCAGAAACAGTGAAGCTTAAAAAAGAATTATCTACAGGTGGTTTTTGTCCTAGTTTGAGTTTGGCGGCTTCTGCAAGTTCCCAAAGGGCGTAAAATGTTTGTAGGCGTTGGGGCGCTTGTTGCCAACGAGTAGGTAACACTTTCTCAGCAGTATCTAAGGCATCTTTGTAAGCTGCGTCGCCCTCTGGATTTTCTTTGTCTACGCACTTTAAAAGACTGCCGCTTTTGAATTTTCCTTGTTCTAAAAAGCGTTCGTTTAATTCGGAATTAACTAAATCTTCTAGTTTGTCGCTTTCTAAAGCACCTGTTGTCACGGCTGTTAGTAAACAGTCGGCGATCGCTACTTTCAAAAACCGAAAAATTCGTAGTGTGATTAACTCTCCGCCTAATTGTAGATGACCTGATGAACCTAATAGTTTAGGGGTAAGTTTATAGTAGCGCCCCCCAAGTCCTCTATCTTCATTATCGCCAAAGAAGGGAGTTTTATCTTCTAAAGTTAATTCAATTAAAGCTAAGTCAGTTGTTCCCCCACCAATATCCAACACGAGGACATTTTGTGACCATTTATTTTTTTCTTGATGACAGCGAGTTTTGAAAGATTCGATCCCGATATTCAAATTCCCGCCAAATTCTCGCCACAAAAAGAATATCGCTACAGAAACAGCTTCATCGTAAGCGGTTTGCACGTCATCAATACCAAGTTGCTCCACAAGTTCCTTAATTTCCTTGCGAATAACTGGTGGGGCGACAGTTGGGTAGGTGACAACTGCTGTGAGCAAATCACCTTCGGAAAACCTACGTCGTGCGCGTTGGCGATAGTCTTCAGTTAACTCAACTAAATGCGCCCAAGGTGCTTGAATTAGCTGGTTCACAGTAATTGTGGTTTCTTCGCCTTCTAAAATAACTCCAAAAGAACGCTCTTGACCAAAGTAGCGTTTGGGTGAGTGGTGAAACTTGCTAATTATTTCCTTTAAAGAACTGCTTGTTCCTTGAGCGATCGCTTTTTTTCTGTTGTCTCTCGCTTCCCTACCCATGTTCAGTTTTAAAGCCGTCAAACTGGAAATTTCCAACTCGCTGGGAATTTCCGTATCGCGGCGATCAATATCTAATACTACCGGGATGAGATTTTGCGATTCTAGGGTAGGAACGCGGAACACTTCATGATATATTTGGTAAAGTTTTTTACTCACAGCCCGCCGAAAGCGATCGCTAGTTCCCAAACATAGTTCAATTTGGCGAATCGCTTCCAAAAATCGCTCTTTGTTGTCGCTTTCAAAAACTTCACTTAATCGACTTGGTTCTATTTCCAGATTTTTGCTAATTTCCGCAATGAACTTTTCCCACTCACTCGCACTGACATCTGGTAAAGCAATTGTAGCCGGAGAACTCAACCATTGCGCCAAGCGATCGCGCAAGCGTAACTCTTGTTCTCTAGGAAGAATTTCGGCGATGGGAACTTCAATCGGATCGAAGAGTGTGACTGTAGAGTTTGATGTACCAAAATCTAAGGCGAACCATCCGGGAAATCTTTTTTTTGGTTTATCGGTTTTGTTGTTAAGTTGTTCAGAATTTACAGCTAACAATTCGGTAAATTCTTTGACGCTATTATTTTTGGGTTGGAAAATGTTCATATTTATTGTAGGGAGTTTGGATTAAGAGAAACGAACCGCCTTGGCGCTAGCCTCTCCCTTCGGGAGAAGGCGCCAAGGACACAAAGGAAAGAATAAAAAGCAATATATAGAATGAAATTAAGCTATACTATTACCTCTTATTTTTCATTTCTTGGCTTCCTTCTCCTATCGGAGACGCTACGCGAAGGTATCTTGGCGGTTCGTTAAAAAAATTACTTTTCACCAATCAAATCGAATTACTTTCAAAAGTAGCAATATCTGAAATTATCTGCAACCAAGTAGGAATTTCCGCATTAGTTTGCGATTCTCCAGCCGCAATATATCTTAACAACGCTTCCTTTTTAGAAATATTTTGCATGCTAGGAACAATCTGATCCAAAATTCCTTCTAGTTCGGCATTAACTTGCTGATTCACTTCACTAACATACTGGACAAGATGTAGACTGGCACTAGCAGTAATCTCATCTCGCAGTCGCAGCACTAAAAGTTGATGATTGGCGGATCTGGAGTTGCTTTGACTTCTTTCTGGCGCCCAATCAAAGATTTGCCCAATGTTGTGTTTGTCGTCTTGACGTGCTAGGGGAAACATGCTAGCGGGGACGCTGGTTTTATCTTTGCTATTGACTTCGGAAATTATAGCTTCTTGCCATTGATTGGGATCGCATCCCAAAAGCAGTTTGTAAAACAAATCGGCTTCTTCATCACCAAATTTTTCTTGGATATCTTGTTCCTGTTCGGTATGCACAATTTCCCGCAGGCGATCGCGTTCTTTGGCTATTTGATTTGATAATTTCTTTAACAAGTCTACAACTGCTTGACGAATGCAATCGCGGGCAAAATTTTCTAGTTCTTTAACTGTCTTTTCAAATGCTGGATAAAAATCATCACTTTTAGTAGGAAGGGCAGTATTAACTCTATTCCCCCTATCAAATAACTTCCCGGCTGCACCTTTAGATTCTGTTAGCGATATCGTCCCATTGTTTGCTTTGTTAAAAAGCAAAGTCCACTGGTTCCAATTAAGTATTCTATAGGTTAGCTCGTCTTTCACCACATCGCTGACTACAATTCCTCGTCTATCTTTGAGTGGTTCTTTACCTAAATCTTTTTGGAATTTTCTGTATGTTTTATCTAAAGTTTCAATTGCTAAGCGCAAGTCAATAAAAGTTTGACTTTCTGCCATCGGTATGCCTTGCTCCTGAATTTCTTCTAATATGCTTTTCAGGTTATCTTGTTGTTGACCCAAAGCATCAGCAGCCCGACGCGTATCTTCATAAAGTTGCCGGAAACCGTGAGTAGCTACGTGAATTTGAATCAATTCTCGCAGTTTGGCAATACCGCCATCTTGAGCAAAGTAACTCAACTGTCTGCCTAGATAATTGCGTGAATCAGATTCTAGCAGACGTTCGCTCAAACGTCCCCATTTTTGTTGCAGTCGCTTAGACCGATCTAAATAATCAGGATAGTCCAAGTTAGCTAAAAACTCTGGTGAGCCTGCTTTCACTTTACTAGAACGTTTGGCTAAATCAGCTAATCCTAAAAGCGGTGATAATAAAACAATGCGGTCTTTTTGGGTGGTAAATGCCGACGCACCATCAATAGTTGTTTGCAAAACTTTGAGTTTTGGGAAAACGCTAGTTTCTTTTAAAGGATTGTTGGCAGCTTCATCGTCAATTAAGCTATCAAGTTCTCTTTCGCCGCCTTCACTTTCTAGGGGTAGTTGATCGAAGCGTCCTACACCGACTAGAATTAAATCCTTGAGGTCTTGTCCTGGTCGCTGCTGCTGCATCATGGTGAAGATTTTATTAGCGCGATCGCTTCCAGGAGATTTGCCATTTAGCAACACCAAAATTGTCTGCACTTCTGCCAATTCTTGCAGCGATAGAAATGTATCTCTCACCCCCGAATTAGCAGCCCCCAATCCCGGAAAATCCAAAAGAATAAACTCCGATGTACCTTGCGATCGGGAAACATCCCAAATTTCTTTTGATATTTTCACTTCAATATCTACGCGGCGGATGAGTGGGAAGCTATTTTGCAATAACTTTGTTGCTAACTTCTGGGGTGCATTCGGCAATCTGATATGCTCTGGTGGTAACTCGTTAAAGCTGAGAGTCTGGATTGCCATCGGCTGTTCGGCTAGCGTCAGCCCATCGCGGGCGATGGTAGCATCAATCTCATAGCGCCTACCACACATAGCTGCGCCATAGGAGTTAAAAGCGCGAACAAACGATACCAACTCCCGCAGCAAATAACGCAACTCCAAGTTTTTACTGCTGTTCCATGCTTCTTCGCACCAGCTAATGATATCATTCCAAGTTTTTAGCTTGGACTGGGGTATGGTAGGAAGTCCTGCGGCTGTTGTCCTTCGGTTTGCTTCCCCCAGCATGAAGCGCAAGCACTCATTAACCTCTTCGTGAGAAAGATACTCTACAGTAAAGTTGCCAACTTGAGTTGTTGCAAAGTTTTCTTGCGGTTTCAGGTGGATGGCGGTAACGTTACCTGTCGTGGGGTTTTCACTTATTGGTAAAGCATCGGCGTAGCCAATTAGACTGCCTAAAAGCAAAGTTTTTCCACTGCTGAATTCGCCCATCACGCCGATTTTAACTGGCGAAGTCGCAAGTTCTACAGTTTTCTCGGCAGCTTCCCGCAGGTGAACAAGACAGTCATCTAAGCTAGCTGGAACCCAATCTTCTTCTAGTGAAGGCTGCTGAGGCACTGAGTCGATTTTCCGGAGAATTGATTCACCGTACTCTTGAAAACGAGTTAGTTGTTCTGGTTTTATCGGGTAGTTTTCCACTGACATAAATTTTCCGGTTTTTGTATAACCTAAAACAAGTGATTGTTATTACTTGTTGTAGAGTGTTTGTATCACATTTGCTATTTTGACTTATTAATAAGCAGAGGCGAACAAGAGCGCTTAATGGTGGGTGAGGTGATTCCTATGAGTGCATCTTCATATCACTCATGAAATCTTTCTTGCCTTACCTCCATTTATCAGTCTGCAATCCCTATTTTCAGTCAAGTTTATTCTAAATTCGGTGATTTCACTATTTTTTTATCTTGTCAAATGAATTACCACAGTGTAAGTAGGCAAAAAACTAAATCCTCACAGATTTAGAAAAATCCTATTTATATATTACAAAATCATATTTTTCAGATTTAACCCAGCAATAGATTTAAGTAAAACAGGCAGGTAAAAGTGTTACCCCAAAAGGTGCAAGACGACTTCAGGCAAATCACAGTTGTAGAGGAAGCAATACAACAGAATGAAAAACTATTTTGCCAGAAAGCAGATGCAGCGCCTGTAATGATCTGGATGGCTGGAAGTAACACGCTTTGCTACTACTTCAATTCGGCTTGGCTGCAATTTCGGGGGCGATCGCTAAATCAAGAGATAGGGTATCTTTGGTTGGCTGGTGTGCATCCAGGAGATAGACAGCGGTGTCAGGATATTTATCTGACAGCGTTTGAGAAGCATAATTCGTTTCAGAGGCAATATCGCCTCCAGGGTGAGGATGGCGAGTACCGCTGGATTTTAGATACAGCTGTGCCCCGATTTGCAGCGGATAACAGTTTTGTCGGTTACGTGGGCTATTGCGTGGATATTACAGATAATCAAGTAAAAAAAGCATCAGATAAACAAAGTGATGCTAGGCTGCGGCTAGCCCTTCAGGTAGCGCAGATAAATGTGTGGGACTGGGAAGTTGCCACGGGCAAAGTAATTTGGGTACATGGTGGAGATACTCTATTTGGCACGAAAGCTGAAGTCGATACATACGAGGCGTTTCTCAACCAAATTCATCCTCAGGATCGGAATTTGGTGATGGAGGCGATCGCGCTTTCACTTGTGACCGGATCTGAGTATAATATAAACTTTCGTCTCGTTGGCGGCGATGGCACTGTGCGTTGGGTGCAAGGTAAGGGTGATGTCTTGCAAGATAACACCGGCACGGTACGGATGATGAGTACAATAATAGATATCACCGAACGCCGGGAATCAGAACAAGCACTGATGTTAACCCAACAACGGCTACAACATCTATTGAGATCGAGTCCAGCAATAATTTATAGTTGTAAGGCGACAGGCGATCGGCGGATCACTTTTTTCAGTGAGAATATCACCGAGATCCTCGGCTACGAAATGAGTGAATGCCTGGAGGATTCAAAATTTTGGATTGATAGAGTTCACCCTGAGGACGCACAGCAAATATTTTCTGGCGTATCAAAGTTGTTTGAGAATGGGCATGATATTCATGAATACCGCTTCCGACACAAAGATGGCAACTACCGTTGGATGCGCGATCAAGCAAAGCTGGTAAAAGACGATTATGGCAATTTGATTGAGATTGTCGGTTCTTGGGTAGATATTAGCGAACGCAAAGTAGCAGAAATTGCTTTGCAAGTGGCAAATCAAGAACTAGAAAATCGCGTTGAAGAACGGACAACAGAATTAACAAATACTCTACAACAATTACAAGCCGAAATCAAAGAACGCCTGCAAACTGAAGAAGAGTTACGCCAAAAAACATCAGAACTCGAAGCTATTTTTCAAGCGCTTCCCGATTTATATTTTTTGCTAGATAACGATAAAAGTATCCTGGATTACAAAATTGCCAATGTAGAAAATTTGTATGTCCCACCAAATGTTTTTTTGGGCAAGCAAATGCAGGAAGTTCTACCCCCGGTTGTTGGGGAGCGCTTCCAAGCAGCAATAACTGAAGTACTGCAAACCAAATCTTTAGTCAGTTTTGAGTATACCTTACCAATGCCACAAGGGGAAGTTGATTATGAAGCTAGGTTAGTACTATTACAAGATCGCAAAATTATAATTGTTATCCGCGATATTAGCAAGCGCAAAGCCGCAGAGAAGCAGTTACTACTCTACGCTAAAGCGATTGAAAGTTCTAGCGATGCGATCGGTATGGCTGATATCACAGGTAAGGTGATTTACCACAACCCAGCCTTGAACGACTTGTTTGAGTATACCGTGGAAGAATTGAACAAAGCCGGCGGACCACCAGCGCTTTACGTCAATCAAGCAGAAGCGCAAACCGTGTTCAAAAGCATTCAAAGTGGTCAGTCTTGGAATGGTGAACTGACAATGAAAAGCCGCAGCGGTCGGTTAATGCAGATGTCCCTACGTGCTGATGCTATCAAAGACTCCAAAGGGAAAATTATCGGTTTGATTGGCATTTATACTGATATTAGCGATCGCAAACAAGAAGAGGAAGCCCTCAGAGAACGAGCGCGTTTAGCAGCTTTTCGCGCCGATGTTAACGCTGCCCTCACCAAGAGTGATACCTTACAGGGTATTATGCACGGCTGCACTGAAGCTTTAGTCCACCATGTCGATGCAGCGTTTGCTCGCATCTGGACGCTGAACAAACACAAGAACGTACTAGAATTACAAGTCAGTTCGGGAATGTACACCCACATTGACGGACCTCATAAAAGTGTACCAGTCGGTCAATTCAAAATTGGTTTGATTGCCGAAGAAGGCAAACCCCGTCTTACCAACTCAGTGCTGACCGATCCCCGCGTGGGTGATAAAGAATGGGCGAAGCGGGAGGGTATGGTTGCCTTTGCTGGCTATCCTTTAATTGTAGAAGGTGACACACTAGGGGTGATAGCGATGTTTTCCCGCAAAGTGCTGTCGGAATCAACTTTAACAGCCCTGGAATTTGCCGCCGATGAGATTGCTATTGGTATCAAGCGCAAACAAGCTGATGAAGCACTGCAAAAATCTGAAATTAAATTCCGAGAACTTGCCCAGCGGGAAGCACTACTTAACAGCCTTTCTAGCCAAATTCGCGCTTCTTTGGATATCAATAGTATCATGCAAACTGCTGTCACAGAAATCCGCAATTTGTTACAGATTGACCGCTGCACCTTCCTTGAGTCTCATAACGACGCGCAAACGCCATACTGGAAGGTTATTCAGGAAGCGAGGAATCCCGCGCTACCCAGCATAGTTGGTTTGCAAGTGACTCATGCAGAAGTTAAATCAATATCAGAAAAGGTTTTAAACAAAGAAATATTCACAGTAGATGATGTCCAAGCTTTGCCTGATTTGGCACTGCGGGAGATGTTGCTGTCGTTTGGTCACACAGCTACATTAACACTACCAATTCACAGTCAATCTGGTGAAATTGGTTTGTTATGCTGTACTAACTGTACTGGAGAGCGACATTGGCGAGACACTGAAGTTGAATTGCTGCTAGCAGTTGCCGATCAATTAGTGATCGCCATCGACCAAGCCAAACTCTACAAACAAAGTCGCACCGCAGCCCAAACCGCACAAGAGAAAGCTATTCAGCTAGAAGAGGCTATGCGCGAACTTTCTTCTACCCAAGCGCAACTTATTCAAACTGAAAAAATGTCTTCTTTGGGACAGTTAGTAGCCGGCGTTGCTCATGAAATCAACAATCCCGTCAGTTTCATTTATGGCAATCTCACCCACGCCAGTGAATATACTCAGGATTTATTGCGCTTGATAGAACTTTATCAACAACACTATACCAGTCCAGTTCCAGAAATTCAAAAGGAAATTCAGGCGATCGATTTAGATTTCCTTCAAGAAGATTTGCCGAAACTTCTAGATTCTATGATGATAGGAGCCGATCGCATTAGTCAGATTGTCCTCTCTTTACGCAACTTCTCCCGCCTCGATCAAGCCGATATGAAGCCAGTTGATATTCACGAAGGCATCGATAACACCTTGCTGCTGTTGCAAAATCGTCTTAAACCTCTGCCAAAACAGCCGCAAATTCAAATTATCAAAGAATACGGCAACTTACCACCGGTGGAGTGTTACGCCGGACAGCTTAATCAGGTATTTATAAATATTTTGACAAATGCGATTGATGTTTTGCAATCATTAGTCAACAGCCCTGAACAAAAAACAAATCTCCAGATTCGCATTCGTACGGAAATCCTCAACAATGAACAAGTCCTCATCCGTATTGCTGACAATGGTCCGGGAATGACCGAGGAAATACGCAAACGCATATTTGACCCCTTCTTCACCACGAAACCCGTAGGTAAAGGTACTGGCATGGGATTATCAATTAGCTACCAAATTGTAGTCGAAAAACATCGGGGAGAATTCGAGTGTATTTCAGCACCAGGACAGGGAGCCGAATTTGTAATTGCAATTCCACTACAGCAGCAACAGTTTTCATAAGTTGGATATAATTTTTGGCAGTAGTCCAATCTACTTTTGCCACCCTAACGCCTCCACGCCAACCAAGCGGAAGACAATTTCTTCAAGCTTGTCAAACGCTTGCGGCTATAGTTATCAGCAGCTTTGCGAATAGCTTCTGCTTGGGTGGGATAGGGGTGAATTGTTTTAGCGATCGCACTCAAACCCAAATTATTAGTTATTGCTAAGGTAATTTCGCTAATCATCTCACCTGCATGTCGAGCAACGATAGTGGCTCCTAAAATCTTGTCAGTTCCCTTTTTTACATGCACTTTGGCAAATCCCTCGGTTTCACCATCGACAATCGCCCGGTCTACATCGTTGAGGGGAACGGAGAATGTATCAATTTCTATACCTTGTGACTCAGCTTCTTGCGGGTACATGCCGACATGGGCTACCTCTGGGTCAGTGTAGGTACACCAAGGCATAATCAGAGAACTCAGTTTTTTACGTCCCAGCCCAAAAATTGAAAATAGCGCATTTTGAATTACAATCCGAGCCGCAGCATCAGCAGCGTGGGTAAACTTCCACTTCATGCAGACATCTCCCACCGCATAAATACGGGGATTACTTGTCTGTAGGTAATCATTAATAATGACTCCTTGTTGGTCGTATTTTACGCCTACTGCTTCAAGGTTCAAGTTTTCTACATTAGGCGATCGCCCTGTCGCCACCAAAATTTCATCTACCTTAAGCGCCCGATCCTCCCCATTCAACTGATAGTAAATGACTTTTTCTGCTTCATTGTCTTCAATGCGGTTAATTTTCGACTCGAAAAGTAATTGAATGCCTTCGCGCACAAAGGTTTTTTGGATAATCTCCGCAGCCTCAACATCTTCGCGACTCAGTAAACGAGAACCGAGTTGCAACAAGACGACTTCTGAGCCTAAGCGGCGAAAGGTTTGAGCCAATTCGCAACCAATGTAGCCTCCACCAATTATCGCCAGTCGATGGGGGCGTTGTGTAAGAGAAAAGACCGTCTCATTGGTGAGATATCCCGCCTCCTCCAAACCCTCAATCAATAGTTGCGTGGGGCGCGAACCTGTGGCGATCGCTGCTTTTTTAAAACGCAAAGTTTTGCCTGCTACTTCTACCGTATCAGTATCTTGGAATCGCGCCTCCCCAAAAAATACGTCTACTCCAAACTCGTTCTGAAACCGCTTAGCAGAATCATTAGGGCTAATTTCTGCCCTTACCCGTCGCAGCCGCTCCATCACTGCCGGAAAATCGATGTTAATCTGACGAGGAGTCCCAATCCCAAATTTTTCCGCGTATTGAATGTCTGCAACCACACGGGCAGAGCGAATCACGGTTTTTGATGGCACGCAACCTACATTTGTGCAATCCCCGCCCATCAAGTGCTTTTCCACCAAAGCCACTTTCGCCCCTAATAAAGCTGCACCCGCCGCAGTCACCAATCCAGCAGTACCCGCACCAATGACGACAAGATTGTAACAAGGTGCAGGTTCAGGGTTAACCCAATTTGGCGGATGGAGGTTATCAATTAACTCCTGGTTATACCGATCCATCGGAGGAACGGTTACAGGTTTGATGACTGCTTTGGTCATAACTAGGGGCTTTTTTCTGACAACAACTAATAATTCATCATAAAGAGCGTGTGATTAATTTTCCTCTAGCTAACGAGAGTTTTGCTTAACTTCGGCTAACTTGGCTCTAATCGTTTCTATTCGTTTGCGATTCACACCTAGATCGCTTTGACCCAAGCGCGAGGCTGAGCGCACTTGAATGACATTGGCATTGCGGTCTAGATAGAATTCTACATCATCGACAAATCCCATCAAGGCACTTTTGAATTCTGCATACAAGTAATCCTTGCTTTCAGTGATGATTTTGGTTCTTGGTAATGACTGAATGACACTTTTGAGGTTGGCGATCGCTTTTTCCGGGGTAGAACTGTAGGTAAGCGGTGCAATTGTGTGTTCCGCATCTGAACTTTGACTAGAAACACAGTTAGGGGTATTGGGACAGCGTGCTAATTTACCGCCGCTCACACCTAAATTGTTCGGTCGTTTGCCTGCAAAAACCATAATTTTGATCTGATGATAATGAATAGATGGGCTATAGTATTGCACTTTACTTTAAAGGTAGGCGATCGCGCACCGTATACTAACCAACGCCTTAACTTAACTGCTGCCGGAACTGACGAATACTCAAACTCATCAGCACTGTCGCAAAACTTAGTAAAATCAGTACCTGAGGCCAAAGCGTCTCGATACCTACTCCTTTGAGCAACACGCCGCGACAAACTTCGATAAAATAACGCAAAGGGTCAAGATAAGTCAGCCATTGCACGAATGTGGGCATCGAGGAAATTGGGGTAGTGGCTCCACACAAAAGAACCAAAGGCGGATTGATAAAGAAAGCTGTTAGCTGTGTCTGCTGTTCGCTTTTAGCGTAAGAAGCAATCAAAATACCGATGCTAATACCCACCCAGAAGTAAAGCACCGCAATAATTAAGAATAGCAGTAAATTACCCCGCAGCGGCACACCAAAAACTAGTCTTACTATACTCAAAGCGATTAAAACATCAACGGTGAGCAAAATTAGCAATGGACACACCTTAGCTAAAATTACCTCTGCGTTAGAGGCTGGAGTCATCACCAGTTGTTCGATAGTTCCCGCTTCTTTTTCCCGCACCACCAACGATGCAGCAGCTTGGGAACCGATAACTGTCAATATTACGCCGAATATTCCCGATACAATAAACCAGGAAGTCTCCAACCCCGGATTATAAAATACTGTAGTCTCAACTCGTATAGAGTTGCGTTTTCCAGGGGTGCTAGTCATGCGATCGCCTCCGGCGGGGCTTCTCTCCGAGACGCTACGCGAACGCCCATCGCGCTTGTTTTGTTGACGCAAATTGTAGTCACTAACCAACTGACTAAGGTAGCTAGAAGCAATGCTTGCTGTATTAGCATCTACAGCATCAAATAGCGCCTGCACTTGGGCTGTACGCCCACGGGCAATGTCACCAGCAAATTCTGGGGGAATAGTCATGCCAACTGTCAGTTTACCAGTCGCCAGATCAACAGTCATTTCCTGCTGATTGGCATAGTAGCGACTAATGACAAAGGCATCAGTTTGCTTGAATATTTGAATAAATTCACGGGAGGCACTACTTTGGCTGTAGTCAGTGATACCAACCTTCAGGTTTTGAAAGTCTGGATTTAGGGCAAAGCCAAACAACATTACAAAGACAGTCGGTGGTATCAGTAATTGAATTACCAGCTGACGGTTACGAAATATCTGGGCAAATTCTTTCTTAAATAACGCCCAAAAACGGCTGCCTAAAACAGTGTCTAACAAGTCGGCAAATCGTTCTTTCATATAAAAGTCAGGAGTCAGAAGTTGGGTACATTTTGAATTTTGAATTGTTTAAGATCCCAATTGCATTTTCTGCAACTTGCGCCAAGCCAAAAAGAAAAATAAACTTGCCAACAGTGCCAAAGCCAACACCGGAAACCAAACTCCTAACCAGCCTACGCCACGAGCATAAGCATCGCGAGTAATGAGAATATAGTGTCGTGCTGGGATAATGCTGGAAACCCAACGAATAGCAACGGGAATATTAGATACTGGATAAATAAAGCCAGAAAGTTGCAGTGATAACAAAAAGGCTGTAAAAGCAACTGCTTGGATTGCCGCACTCTGGACTTTAGTATTGCTGCCCAGAAACATTCCCCAAAATACACCACAAGCGATGTAAAGCATTGAACCGACGATCATCGGTGTGGGGTCGCCAGCAAACCACAAACCGAAGAATAGCCATGCCTCTAAATTGACTAACAACACCTCTGCCATACCTACCAGCCAAAATGCTGCTGCCTTACCCAGCAAATACTCTGTGCCTGTAAGACTGGATGCATAAACTTGCAGGATAGTCCCCTGTTCATACTCTTTTGCCGTTGCCAAGCCAGCCAAAAGCGCGGGAAATAGAGTGACAGTAATCGCTAAAGCCCCAGGACCAATATATTTCAAGCTTTCTAAGCCGGGATTATACCACAGCCGAGATTCGAGATTGACGACTGGCGAATTATTACCCGACCCAAGATTTTCCATAAAAGCATTGGTGGTTGCTTTGGCATAACCCCGGACAATATTTGCCGTGTTGGCATCGGTACCATCTACCAACATTTGCACTTCCGCTTCACGTCCGCGCCGGCGCAAGTCCCGCGAAAACTCTGGGGGAATAATCAAACCTGCTGAAACTCTACCCTTATCCAGCAGTCGCGGGACATTAACCGCAGGTCCTTGTGCTACCAAATTGAACTTATTAGTACGGCTAAATGTAGCAATGTACTCACGACTGGTAGGTGTAAGGTCTAAATCCTGAATCGCAAAGTTAATTTTGTTCACCTCCAGCGACACCGCAAAGCCAAACAACAGCAGCAGTATCAACGGCAACACGAGTGCTAAAGTTAAAGTTAGGCGATCGCGTCCGAGTTGCGTTAGTTCTTTAACAGTCTGGGCAAAAATGCGTTTGGTTCGTACCATAACAAGTTAGGAGTTAGGAGACGCGAGGAACATCGCGTCTGTTAGGTATAGCGGAATTAGAAGTACGAGTACGAATAGGAGATA
>CAXTNZ010000102.1:0-22459 GCA_964245695.1 uncultured bacterium
CAGGGGGACAGGGGGACAGGGGAGCCAGCGCCGTGCGGAGGTTCCCTCCGTTGAGGCGACTGGCGTGGACAGGGGGGATAAGGAAGCTAACTTTTGACTTTTGACTTTTTGACTCTTGATTTTTTGACTCTTGACTTTTTGACCAATGACTAAACCCGATCAATATCGAGTTTTGCGGCGTCTACCCATCGTTGTTGGTGGCTTAGGCGCTGTACTTTTGTTGATTAACCGTTTGTTGACACCAGAACTAACTCAGTCCCAAGCGCGTGGGGATGTCCTGGGTGTAATTTTGAGTGCGGTTTTAATTTTAACGGGTTTAATTTGGCAGCAGGTACAGCCGCGATCGCCTGATACTGTAGAACTGATTGGCGAAGAAGGTTTTGTACTTGCACCCAATTTGTCAGAAGCTGTGAAAACCGAACTAGCTTGGGCGTCCCATTTATTGTTGACTAATACAGTCACGCGATCGCTCTTGGTTTATTATCAAGGTAAAGTTTTGTTGCGTCGCGGCATTCTCGGTACTAAATCGGAAGTCACACTAGGACCAATTTTAAAGCGAGTACTCGAAACGCAAAAAGCAGTTTATTTAGTGGCTCTAAAAGTATACCCAGGAAAAATTGAATTTGATTATTTGCCAGAAAACACTCAAGGTGTAATTTGTCAACCAATTGGCAACCAAGGAGTTTTGATTTTAGCAGCGAATGCTCCTCGCAGTTATACCAAACAAGATGAAAAGTGGATTGCCGGTATTGCTGATAAATTAGCTGTTACAATAAGCTCTAATTTATAAAGCAAATCTTTGAGAAGCGTTTTTTGCATACCTTTGGAGCCAAGGCTTATTAGGTTGGTTACGGATTTGTAAGTCAACCCCTTCGGGTAATTCAAAATTCAAAATTTAAAATTACAAACCCCATAAATAAATTTAGTTGCTCTGTAACAAAAACTTACTATTTCGAGACACGTAGTGCGAGAAATACATTTTTTTAATTTTTAATAAATGAATTTAGTTGCTCTGTATCCCTTTTTTTTAATTTTGAATTTTGAATTTTCAATTGGAGCGAAGCGAGGGTCACCAAGAAGTCAAAAAATTCCACCCTTCGATTTCTTCTGGTGTCTTTACACTTTTGTGTTGAATTAAATTATCATATTCACCTGAATCTATCCATTTCAATAATTCGCCAGCCCGCATAACTACCCAGGAAAGCCCGGTTTCTGAATAGCTTAATATTTTAGTAACCTGATCCACATTATCAAAGCTACTGGATGCAAACTCGCGAGCTTGGGCGAGGAATTCTTCGATTACAGTAGCAGTCAAGTATTCATCTGGCAAACCCGCGAGTTTCATCAGTGCAGTGGTAGCCACCTCAATATCCTGACAAGCAAGCATTCCAGCGCGATCGGCAGTGAACCTAGCCATCATTCGCCAATTATACAAAGCCAGTTCCATTCCACTAGCTACCAAACCCCCGACCCCTAATGTGGTACTGCTCAACAAATTTTTCAAAGTTGGCATAACAATTGCCATTTGGTGATAAACCATATGCTGACTCTTGATGCGAGCGACTTCGTGTCCCAAAATGTAAAGCAACTCATCTGCATTAAGCCACTCCATTGCATCTATATTGATACCGATAATCGGTTTTTCCACTCCCACAATGTAGGTTTCAATGTGACCTGTGCCTGGAAACAGATGCAGTTCTGGAAGTAAAGCAACATCAATAATTTGGCAAGTTTCTACAAGTGACTGATGCAAATGGGGAAAATTACGGGGCGTGATTCTTATTTCACTACCAAGACATTGCAGCCTAAGTAAGCGGTCAATGCCGTACTCGTTAATTTTTTTGAGCAGCAGAGAGACACCAGGCATACTTTTCAAAGAAGCCAAGGCTTTGCGATCAAAGGGGTGTTCATAGGCTTCTGATTTCAGTCCAGTTAATATTTTTCTCGTCATCGATTTTGAGCTTTCAGCAAGAGTGTTTGGGAAGTTCAGTTCAGGAAGTGCGAACAGATGCCGTCACCACGCTTGTGGCTAGAGGTAATGGTAATAAACAAACTGCAAGTAAGGCGCTTCCTGTTCAGATTTGAGTTCCAATTGTAGATAGCATCTACCCAGCAACTGATTATACCAATTCTCAAAAAAACAGCTACAAATCATTCTCCCTTGCCCCCTGCTACCCATGTATAGCAACCTTAAAGTGAAATGGTATTAGTTTTCACAACTGGCAATTACCAAGACGAGTTAAGAGTGAACGCAGAGAAATTTTACCAGATTGAGGTGGAAGATTCTAATTTTGTTCAATTTCCAGCAATTTTCATATATTTAGACCACACTCTTGTTTCTTCCTTTCTTCCTTTGCTACGAGTGCGACGAGTGCGTGAGATAAAAATAATGTGGTTCAAATAAGCTGAAAATCGCTGTAAAAGTCTAAGCAGCTGTTATCGTGTCCTAGATGGATAGACAGTACAAATCAAAAAATGCGGTACATTTACTTTATAAATCAGCCTAACTCGGAAGTTTAAAACTTTATGCAAATTATTTATTGGCTATTGGTTGCCTTGATGGTTGTGGGTATCATCGGTGCTGTAGTTCCTGCCATTCCTGGAAGTAGCTTAATTTTAACGGCAATTATCATCTGGGGCATTGTTAGCGGTTCTTTTGCGGCGATTAAGATACCACTAATTGTGACAATTCTCGTTTTGCTTTTGAGTATCGGAGTTGATTTCTTAGCTGGCTATTTAGGAGCAAAACAAGCAGGTGCTAGTAAATGGGGACAAATTGGGGCTGTAGTTGGGTTATTGCTGGGATTTTTCGGATTATTGCCAGCTTTGCCTTTTGGTGGTCCGCTGTTAGGGATATTATTAGGACCGTTGTTGGGTGCAATTATCGGTGAGTTCATCTACCAACGGGACTTTCAGCAAGCGGTGAAAGCTGGTTTAGGAATTGTAGCAGGAACGTTAATTGGAAATTTGATTCAGGGGATATTAGCGATCGCTGCGGTTGCAGTTTTTCTATTCACAACTTGGTCGCAGGTATTTGGCGGTTAAAATTTGACCAAAATTTTTTTATTTAACCCTAAATTAAATTGCTTATCAAAAAAAAATGAGTATAAGAGAGTAACTAAGTGCTGCAAATAGTTACTCTTTCTACTCATTTTAAACACTTTGGAAAACCACTTTATGAAAAAATAGATGCAAAAACCCCGATATCTTTCTTATATAATCATGTAGTTAACAGATTTTAGCTTTAAAGCCTGATTGGTAGGGAAAATTAGCAAAGTTAAAGCTGGTAATCTTCAGCGGTAGGCATAATTTTTTGCATTTTTGCCAGCCAAACATGCAATCCACAGCCAAAGTACCCAAACTCACAGAATTATTAATTAGGAAACTCGGCTTAGTTTACGACGACGAGTTGCTACCAATAATCCACCGACTAAACCTAAACCAACAATCGCTGTTGGTTCTGGAACTGATGCCAATTTTGCACCGACCAAAGCAAAGTCACTGTTCTGATTAGAAAGTAGTGACACGGTCCCGTCCGGATTATAAGCATTGGAAGTCTTAGAACCAGGTAAAGCTTTTAGTGTCAACTTGCCTAGCTGTATATTGTCAAAAGGATTATTGATACTATACCAACCACCACCTTGAATACTTTTATTCCCATCGGTCGAATTGCTCTTAGCTGTAATATTTTGAGAACCACCTAACCAAGACCAAACAGCGCTGTTATTGCCTGTTACTCTTAGGGTTCCTTGTCCAGTCAATTTGTTTTGGTCAGTGGAAACCGCAGCAACTTCGTACACTTTATCTGAAAACTCACCAGGCTGATAAAGGAAAGACAAATCCAGTGATTTCAGAATACCAACTTTGGGAAAGATCACGTCGATGTACTCCAGGATGCCAATCTCGCCAGGAGCTTTATCGTTGTTGCTATTTACACCAATACCCGTGACAGAACCAACGTAGCCATCATCAGTGCTAGCTTTGTCTATTACTGTTTTACAAGCAAGTGTAGCTTTAGTCCCACCAGCTAGAAGTTGGAAACCATCGTTGGTATAGCCCTTAGATGCTGCTGTTGGACAGGTGTTAGCCTCAGTGGTGAAATTAAAAGCTTGAGCGGGGTTAGAAGAAAGAGCGATACTGCTTGTGATTAAACCGATAAAAGCTAAGGATTTTTTGTAATTCATCATTGTTGCCACGTTGGATACTATTAATGTTTTGGCGAGCACGGTGAATTTTTTGCTTAAATTTTTCATGATTATGTCTCTATATGAGGAAGTGATTTGTAATGCTTGAGGCAACTGATTTGTTGTGCCTCTTCGGTGCGTATATTTGTATGTTATTCGGCGTTCAGTGAGGTGTCATCTGGTTAAATAGCAGATTCACCTAAACTTTATTAGTCAATTTGATTATGTAAAGCATGATAGAAGAAATACGGAATTATGGCGATTTTAAATAACATTGATTCGCGGTGGTCAGGTAAAAATAAAGCGTTATAATCTCAAGCTTTTTACAGAGTCTTTATAAATAAATTAAAAATTTTTCATGAAAAAAGTTGTAGGAAATATCAAGTTGAAAGCAAACATTGCCTGTCAGCTATTACCCAGCAAATTTCTCAGACTTTCAGTATTTTCTTTATAAATAAACCCACCTTGCCTTTGGCTAAAACCATTCGGGATTTTAGATTGTGGAACGCCTATTGTTAAAGGGTTTTGGCAAATTAAATGTTGCAAGATGGCATAAAACCAAAGTTTGCCTGCCCCTTTATGAGCAGCAACCAGAAAAAATCCCCATCCGAGAGTGGATGGGGACTTCAAAGCGCTTCAAGTTCAAAGATATTGACGAGCGAGCCAAAAAAAAGGCAGGCTTAAGCCGACGCCAAGGATTTTCTGGCTTCAGTGGCGATCGCCTCGACTTCATCTGATGCCAGAGTTTCTAATATAGATTTGGCATCAGCACCGCCCAAAAGATTCAAAGATTGCACCAGTCTGTAGCGGACTTGCCAATCTGGATTGCTAGCAAAGGGAGCTAATAAAGGAACTGCTTGTGTATCTCCCAAGTCGCCAAAGGAACTAATAGCAGCAGTTTTTACTAAGTCGTTCTCTGAGGAAAGGGCTTCTTTAAGTAGTTCAAAAGCTCGCGGATCGCCCAACTCTCCTAATGTGGCAATGATGCTGAATTGTACCAGCCACTCCGGCGTTGTGTGGTAAAGCTGCTGCATGTCTTCAAAAGCGGCATGTAGTTTTAGAGCGCCCAAACAGTCAGCAGCGGCAGCTTGCACATCAGGTTCAGGGTCATTCAGCAAGCGATCGCGCAATATATTTAACGATAAATCTAAATCCTGTCCGCCGAGCGTATCCAACTGACTCACCGCTGAGTAGCGCACGCGGGCATTGCTATCCCCAATAGCACTTTGAACCAACTCAAAACCGACGGCTGGTTCCAAATCGCGGATTTGATTAACTGCACGCAAGCGATCGCCCAAATCCTCAGAACTGAGCATTTGCTTGACAGATTCAGGAGTAATACTCATTTATTTATCTCACTTCTTAAAGGTGTTAGAAAAATAACAGTAAACAGTCAAGAGTCAATAGTCAATATTTGAACTATGGACTATTGACTGTTGACTCTTGACAATTGACTAATCTTGATCTGCCGCCATTGCCCGAACAATGTCACCACGAGTGAGGATACCAATTACTTGACCCTCGCCCTCCAGCACTGGCAAGCGGTGAACGCTCTTGTCGTGCATAACTCTGGCTGCTTCTGTTAAAGTTTTGTCAGGGGAAATAGTAATAGGGTTTTTGCTCATAACTTCCCCAACAGTTTGCCCCAGCGCCTTATGCAGGTCACGTTCATAAGTTGCGGGATTTTGTAAATAGATGACGCTATCAAGAAACATGATGTAAGCCGGCGGAGTGACACCAGTTTCTTGCCACATCAAGTCCGTCTCCGAGATAATACCCACCAATTTACCCGCCTCATCCACAACAGGTAATCCACTGATGCGTCGTTCTGCCAGAATTTGGATGGCTTCATTCAGAGGAGTTTCAGTCCGGACAACAATCGGGTCACGGCTCATCACATCGGCAACGGTTTTAGACATTTGCGTGGCTTAACCTTTTATCAACCTCTCTGGCTTCATTGTAGAAAATTGCGGGTATCAACCGAACGGGGTTAATACATTGTTACTTATGGAAATAGTCCTTTGACAAATGACCAATAACTAATCACTCAAATTCAGTTTCGCAAAAGGCTTGTAACAATTCAATACAGTTAGCGATCGCTCCTAAATGTGCAATTTCATAGCCATGTGTGTTTTGTGTGGGAAACGCCAAACAAGCTGCACGTCCGACATGACCAAATTTCATCGCAATCGAAGCATCGCTACCAAACTGACTCAGCGTTGCTAACTGCACTGGCATATCCAGCTTTTTAGCACTATGGCGCAGTTGCCCATTCAGCATCTCATCATAAATTCCATAGGCATCTTGAGAAAGTATTACAGGACTTTCCCCGTCTTCAATTGGGTATTCTTTCGATAGCGGACAAATTTCTAAAGCTATCATTGCATCGAGGTGCTGATTTTGACTGAAAAATAGCGCCCCAATTGCTCCCACTTCTTCTTTTGCTGAAGCCACCAAATAAACATCGACGGCTGGCTGTTTGACTCTTTCTGCCAAAGCTAACAAAATCGCTACAGAGGCTTTGTTATCTAGGGTGTAACTGGCAATGTGATTTTTTAAACGTATTGGATGCTTGCGATGCTTGCCGATTACCATTCTGGTTCCTGGTCGAATACCCGCCGCTTCTAACTCTTCGGCGCTGCATTTCGTTTCAATCCAGGCATTTTCCCATTTTACTGGCGTATCTTCCTGCTGAACTTTTTGTGGCGACTCGTGGGAAACGTGGCGGGAACCAAAGCTGAGAATGCCGCTAATAGTTTGCGTATCTCCAAGTAAATCGACAACACCCTCCCCGTAAACCCACGGGAAAGAACCGCCTAGCTTGCGGACTTCAACTCGACCTGCATCGCCAACAGTCTTGACAATTGCGCCAATTTCGTCTTTGTGTGCGGTGATGGCGATTGGTCGGTCTGGATTTTTTCCGGGAATTTTGGCGATAATATTATCTGCGCGATCGCACCAGACTTCCACACCCAGCGTTGCAAATCGCTGCATTAAAAATCGGTTAATTTCAGCTTCTACACCACTTGGAGAATGGTGCATTACCAACTCTTCAATAATTTTGAATAAATTGTCGTAATCTGACATTGATAGTCTGATTTTGGTTTGCGTTTAATCGTAGCAGAAACGCAAACCAAAAGGATGAAGTGTTTATTTCATCCTTTTGGTTCTGTGCCAACAACCCGACCTGCTGAAGTTAATTTACCCTTCAGCACTCCTGCTGCACCCAAAGCACCAAACGCCAACATTCCCAAAGCCGCCGAAGGTTCGGGAATGGTCTTACCCCCCACAGCAAAGAGTGCTGTTTCTGCGATTAGTCGATGAACGTTTGTAGTCGGATGTACAGCGTCAAAAAACACAAAGTCATTTGGATTTTGACATACAGAGTCTACCGTGTTGAATGTACCGATAACGCAAGGAGCAACAGTATTTTTGAAACCAAATTCTCCCGGATTTGCTAACACCCGATTTAATAAAGAATTTGTATCTATAGGGATAATATTGACACCATTCAAGCTAAAGTTACCTAAAGCAGCTGCCAATTTCTGGTTATGCTCTAGTGTTAAACTAGTCAATGCGCTGGGATTTCCTCTGGCTGCGAATGGAACCGTGCCTAAATCTGGTAAGTTAAACACCAAGATATTTTTCGCACCAGCACTAGCAAGCGCTCCTACAGAATCTGATAAATTCTTGACTGTTTGATTAACGTCAGTAACGCCACCCAACAAGTAATCATCGCCACCTCCCCACACTGCATACAGAGCATTCGGATCTGCCTTTTGATTAGTAGCGACTAGGGATTGCGTAAAAAAACCTACTTGCTCTAATACTCCGGGTAGTGGCGCACTAGGAACGACAGCATTACCCTTACCAGAATTAGCGCCACCAAAAGCGAAGTTAATACCTTGAGTGGGAGGAATAGTGCTGAAATCTTGTGGTAAAGATGTGACTAAAGTCGGGGTTAGTCCTAGGTCTTTTCCAAGATAGTCAACCCATATCTTATCGTTAGAAAAACGTCCTTGAAAGTAGGGCGGGCTGATGGGTATTTGTCCACCTGAAACATTGAACACATTACCAGTATCAGAGAGGCTGTCACCAAAGACAAAAAACTGGCTAAAATTTGCAGCGATCGCTTTCTGTGGCAAAGTAAAACAGAAAAGGGCAAATCCTGTAGCTACAAGTTCTTTTTTCATGCTTATTTGTTATTTTGTATTATTTTGTAACTGGAAACAACCAGAGAAAAAACAAGGATGAAATTAAGGCTTATATTTCTTCGATGTTGAGCAATCTAACGACTAAATCAGATTATTTTGCGTAATGTCACGCTCACTATCGCTTTAGAGAATACCCTAGAACATGGTAAATAAAATTACTACCCAGGTTTATCTTTAACAGTTTTTTATAATTTAGCGGTATTTTGTAAAGGAATTGTAAAGCGGGCAGTATTTCGCCCACTGTAACATTGTTATTGATGAGTTATTGTTGAGGCGATCGCTTTAACTTCAAAGCATCAGCAGCCGATACTCCATCGCCCTGAGTGCCAAAATACCACAAAGCGGCAGCAGCCTCAGCGCGAGTCACCGGCTTCTTGGGCTGAAACAGCGTCGTATAACCAAATACCCGCCGAATGTTCGATTGTTCAGCATTCTGGAAATCTGCCAACACTGCGCGTAAAGCCTTCGGGTCAATTTTCCCCACATCCTGAAAACCCCAAGTTTGCTTCACCGCTTCTAAGTTTGCTCCAGGTAAAGCTTGACGGGTATCCAGAGGTAATTTCCACAAAATCAACTGTTCCCGCGTTAGGGGTGCATCAGGACGAAACAAAACTTCTGTAGAATCGCCAGACAAAGGACTCGGAATTAATCCAGCTTCCGCTAAACCCTGAATTACAGGAAAATCAGGGTTTGTTTTCGGTACATCACTAAAAGCTGGTTGCGCGCTTTCTGATACCAAGCGAATCTGTTTCGCTGGATTATTAGCATACATGGCATTGTTCGCCGCCACCAGCCAACGAGCATATGAGCGGCGGGTAATAATTTTACTAGGTTCAAACTGGTTTGTTGTGGCAGTATTGCTTTTAGCTTCATTAGATTCTAAAGGCAACACACCTAAAGCTGCCAAATCTTGAATGTGTTGCCGTAATTCTTGCGGTACTTTGTTCAAGTCGCTAAATTCTTGCGTTGCAGGTGTGGCTGTAGCCGTTGTTTGAGTATTATCAGTGCCACTTGGCTGCGTTGCTGAGTTTGCAGGTGGTATCGGACCAACAAACTGCGGATCACCAGGTTGGGGAACCTGATTATTAGTTTGGGCGTTAGTAGTTTCGCTCGGTGTTGTGGTTGGGGTAGGTTGTACCGTTGCAGTGGCGTTTTCTTTGTACTCAATCAACAATTCAGAAGCAGTCTGTGGTTGATTGGGTGCGGCGTTGGTGACTGACTTTGGCTGAATCGAAACCTTCACCTGTAAATCATTGCGACGCGCTTCAAAAACACCAGGTTGTTGATCTGATTGCTGTTGTACCTGCCAGTTGTTTGCCTGAAAGGAGTTGCGGTAAAAGCTTTCAATAATATTGCTGGGGTCAGAACTTAGCCAGCGAGTTGATACACCACTGCTTGATGGTGTAACTTCCTGTAGTTGGGCATTGGAGTAGAGCGGAATATATGAGGGAAAATCAGCAGGTAACTGAACCGTTGATTGTTGCTTTTGTTGCGGTTCGTCTTGCTTCGCTTTTCCAAAGATAACAGAGTTGTTTTCCAGCCTGGGATCTGCCGCCAAATACTGCTCAAGATTTTTGGCGGATTGACTGTTAGCACAGGCTGTTAAAGAGGAAAGTAAAACAGCCAAACTCAAAAAGACTGCTGGATGTTTACAGGGCACCACAGGAAATCACAAAACTAGTGTCAATTCCTACCCTAGCGCAGACTATCGAGAATTAATTTATAGGACTAAAGCTGCGTGTCACAAACATTGAGTGAAATTTAAGTTTGTAGTAGGCACGCTTCGTGCCTACTAAAGTGCTTAAGCGCTTACTACGAACCCAGATAGATGTGCCAGATGTGTAAGTCCTAAATTTATATCGCCCCCCTTTTTAAGGGGGGTTGGGGGGATCTTACTTTGGGAGTAAGTTCACAGCAAATCTCCAGCAGTCGAGTCGCAGCACGCGCAGCAGAAAAATTTTCCGCAACGTATTGGCTAGACAGCAAGCCCCGGTTAATTGCTTCACTCGGATTATCCAAACAGTATCCCATACATCTGGCTAATCCTGCTGCATCTTCATTGTCAAAAAACAGGCTGTGTGGTCCACCCACTTCTGGCAATCCTCCCATTTTTGAGACAATTGAGCAGGTTTGAACGCTAGAGGCTTCTTGCACTACGTATGGTGCTGGATCTTGCCAGCGAGAAGGAGCAATTAAAGCCAGCGCATCCTCAACTTTTAAAAGTACTTCTTTTTGAGGAAGTTTACCCAAAAAACTAACTTTGTTGGCAATCTCTAAGTCAGATGCAAGCTGTTTTAATTCGCTAGCTTGTGCGCCATCGCCAATGATTATTATTTTAAATTCTTTATTTTCATCTTGTAAAATCCGCGCGGCTCTTAATAAAATATCAACTCCCTTATCTGTGGCTAATCTGCCAATAAAAACAAATTTATAGGGATTAGATAAATTTTCTAAATGTTTAACGCCATTTTTCTGCGGTACTTCAATAGGATTGTACAAAGTATCGACTGACCAAGGAAAGGCAGAAGATTCTCCCAAAAAATTGCTACAAGCTGTATGATAATCAGCTAATAGTGCAGTGGAAAGGCGTGTGGCTAAGCGTGCCCATTTTACAAAAGTGTGTAACTTCCACTTCAATGGATAATTGGCTTTCGGTAGTGTCTGTTTCAATTCAACTTTCAGCCGTTGGGCAAATGTCATTTGTTCATAATTATTATGTGTAGATTGATAAAGACAATAATGGTATTTAATAATTATCTTTTTCCGCAAAGCTTTACATAGCAAAGTAAAAACTAAGTCATTTGAGTTCATATGGACTATATCTGCCCAAGCAATATGACTAAACCATTGGACAATATTGTCTTGTTTGGTGGAAATAGTTTTGACTTCGATACCTCTGGCTTCGAGTTCGGGAAGAATCGCATAAATATAAGTTAAAACTCCACTAATTTCATTGTTGTAATGGCGGTGTTGAATTAAAAGTTTCATATTTGGATAATACAGTTAGATTTAAGCTACTTTTAATACGTTTATATATTTATCAACTACTGTGGTTAAGGTGAATTGGTCAAGCCAGATCGGATCGACTGAGGGAAATTTTCCAGATAATACATTCAAAATCGACTTTGCCATAGCTTCGCTATCGCCAACCGGAACTAGCGAACCGTACTTGCCATGCGCGAGAATTTCCGCAGGTCCACTCTTGCAATCTGTCGAGACGACAGGAGTTCCTAAAGCCATCGCCTCTACAATTACTGTTGGCAAACCCTCCCATTTTGAAGATAGGGCGAACACAGCCGAGCGAGCTATGTAAGCATATGGATTTTTCACAAACCCAAGCATCGTCACATGATTTTCCAAACCTAATTCTTGCACCAGTGCATCAAGGCGAGAACGCTCTCTCCCACTACCCAAAATCATCAGCCGAGCAGGTCGAACCTGTCGCACTATATTAAAAGCACGGATGAGAGTGGGAAAGTCCTTTTGTTCCATCAATCGCCCTACACCCAAAATCACTGGCGGTTGTTCGGCGCTGAACCAAGAATGTTCTACTGGTTCTTTTGCCTTTTCTAACATCTCAGCAGTTACTACGGGGTTGTAAATTACCTGAATTTTTTCAGGAGGTAATCCCGTTACCTGAGACAAATCTTTTGCCACCCCGTGAGAAACTGGTATAACACCATTTGCCCAGGGGTAGAAAAGCCGCGCGGCTAAGGGTGTTAGACGTGCAGTTATCTGAGGTAAGCGTTTTGCTTCTAGAGAAAGTGTATTGTGTTCCGACACTACTACTCGTGTACGCATTCTAGAGAGATACTTAGCACATATGGCGATTTCACAAGGGTAGTGTAGCGCTGAGAGCAGGCTTACTGGTTGCTTTTGCCGTAAGTAGCTGACGAGTTTAGGCACGCTATCGAGCAAATTTGGAGCTTGCAAATCCACGATCCGCACTTTAGGTGACACCTGCGACAGGTAAGGTCCATCTGCTCTGGTAAGCAATAAATCTACTTTTAAGCCGCGCTCCACAAAGCCTTGCGCTAAGTTCACCATTACCCGTTCAGCCCCCCCACCCGTGAGGGAGCGTAGGAATATAGCAACATGAGGTGAATCTTGAAGCATAGTAATCTTTTGTTTAGGGTAACATTTATAAAATTCCCTAAAATTCTGGCAAAGTAACATTTTCCAGAAGAAACACAAGTCAACCTATAATGCTGACGGTGGATGGACAATTAATATTTCACGTAGTTCTCTAAATCTTTAATTTGCGGTTCGCTTAACTGATTGAAAACTGGCTGCTAGAACTGTGTAGCTACCGGTTGCAAGGCAACGATTGTGTCGCTGTGCATCTTGATTAATTAAAATTATCTCTGGCAATTGTCACTTAGTGCGATCGCACTACATAAGTACGGTTCAATTCTGATGAAGCACCAGCTAAAATTACTTGAGTCTGATGGGAGTTCTGGTCTTTCCCACTCAGAAACCGTCGCTGCTCTACTTGTAATGTCTCTAATTGCTTGGAAGGCTAATAGTTCAGGAAAAATTCTCGCGTTTGGGGCGAAACAGCTTTCCAGCGGGATGTTGCTCACTTTCACTATCGAGTTCTAATCTAGTCGTTGTTGCTTTAGGTAGAAGTTATATCCAACCATCACAAGTGCTAGACTGGCAGTAAATCCGCCTTTAGCCTCACCCAAGGACGGAAAAGGATAGCGATAAACCCCACTCATACTTTTGAGGTTGGGTGTCTCGCTCTCTGGCTCTTATTCAAGCCCCACCTGATTTATAGGTGTTCTCAATGGCAAGTGGTACCTGGTAGGGGCATAGCACACAATAGCCCCTCCGAATGGTCTGTACTACACGCAATTGATAACCGCTATATTCCCCCTGCAAGATCGCTCTCCGCACTGCCTCTTGATCAATGTATAAAAATTTTGCCTGCTGGCGAGTAATGCAGGATTTTGATTTGGGCTGATATTCTGGCTTATATTCAGCCGCCAGCGTGGTTATAAAAACAGAAATTAGCGCTTACAGTGAGCTAAAGGCTGAAAAACGAGTGTCTGATCTGAAAATCGCAGATCGAATGGGAGTATGAAAAATCTAAAATAGATATTAAATTGAAAAAAACGCTCCTACCATCGACAACCGTCCGTCCATTTTAATTTCTCTCTCAAGCGTCGCCGGGTTGTTACCAGTGCTGAAACACGATTACATGCAAGTTTCCCAGGATCAGCCTATTTATTCTGAGGCTCCACTCCAACTCTTACTGTTTGTAGATGGACGTCCAAAGTCCCGACAACAGGTACAGCGAATACGTGCCTACCTCAAGGAATTACAGGCTGAGTATAAATTTGAACTTCAAATTATCGATGTCGGTCAACAACCCTATTTGGCGGAACACTTTAAATTGGTAGCAACGCCAGCTTTAATCAAAATCCGTCCTGACCCCAGACAGACACTGGCTGGCAGTAATATTATCGCGCAACTGAAGACCTGGTGGCCTCGCTGGCAAGCGGTGATCGCCGAAGGTTATCTAAAATTAGAGAACGAGCTGCAAGAAAGTCTGGACGACAAGGCTCAGGTGACATCAAGCACAACCTCAATCTCTTCTGTTGCTGTCTCCGCGGAATTAATTCGACTCTCAGATGAAATTTTTCGCTTGAAACAGGAAAAAGAGAAACTTCAAGAGCAGATACAGTTTAAAGACCGGGTGATCGGTATGTTAGCTCATGACCTCCGCAATCCGCTAACTGCTGCGGCGATCGCTTTGGAAACTTTGCAATCTAACTACAATTGTGACCTAGGTCAATTCCAGCGCCTCAAACCAGCTATGGCTGTGCATTTATTAAAGCAAGCCCGGAGTCAAACTCGCACAATTGACCGGATGATTGCTGACCTTTTGCAGGTGGGTCGGGGCACAGAAACGGAGATACCAATAATACCACAAAAAACAGATATTGGCAAGCTATGTCTGGATGTACTGGAGGAATTGGGCGATCGCTACACCGCCAAATCCCAACAGATAGAAAAAGATATTCCTAATGACTTGCCCTATGTGTATGCCGATCCAGAACGCATACGCCAAGTGTTGGTAAATCTTCTGGATAATGCGATTAAATACACCCCCTTGGGTGGTAAGATTAGCGTTTGTGGGCTGCACCGCACCACCCAAAAAGTGCAGTTTAGTATTGGCGACACTGGTCCTGGTATTCCTGAAGAAAACCGCGATCGCATCTTTGAAAACCACTTTCGGCTAAAACGCGATGAAGCCACAGAAGGTTATGGCATTGGTCTGTGTTTGTGCCAACGCATCATGCGGGCACATTACGGTCAAATTTGGGTAGATTCTGCCCCTAATGGGGGAGCATGGTTCCACTTCACCTTGCCAGTTTATCCCTCTTAGGAACGTGGTCATTTGTTGAGTTTCATTCAGGGACTCTGCTAATTGAAAAATGTGCAAATCTTGAAAGCTCTGACTTAAAATGTCTGACTTTTTAACAAATGACTAATAACAAATTGTCAATCAAGCACTTGTTTGGAGATAATGCGATTGCGCCCCTCTGCTTTTGCTTGGTAAAGAGCCTTATCTGCTGCCAAAATCAAAGCTGAGGGTTCAGTTTCATAAGTGGGAATGATACTGGCTACCCCTAGACTAAGAGTCACATGCTGACTAACAGTGGATTGCGCGTGAGTAATTTCCAGTTCTCTGACTTTGGCTTGCATTGCTGTGGCAATATGAACTGCACCAGCCACATCAGTATGTGGCATAATCACTGCAAATTCTTCACCACCGTAACGTGCAACTAAATCCTGAGAGTTGTGTAGTGTTTGACTTAAGACAGTACCAATCTTTTGTAAGCACATATCTCCAGCCGGATGACCATATTTATCGTTGTAAAGTTTAAAAAAGTCGATATCACAGAGAATAAGTGAGAGGGGCGATCGCTCTGGCACTAAACTCAACCACTGAAAATTTAGATAATTGTCAAAGCGGCGGCGATTAGCCACCCCAGTTAGACCATCCATGTTAGCGAGTTGCTGCAAAGCTTGGTTAGCAGCCTCTAGTTGTTTGTATAGTTGGGCTTGTTGCAGCAGCCGTCGCACTCGCTGGCGCAACACCGCCCAGTGAATTGGTTTGGTGAGGAAATCGCTCGCCCCCGCTTCAAAAGCTTGGTCTACAGACTCTGGATCATCTAATGATGTAATCATCAATATGGGAGTGCGCTCCCATAGGTTTGCGATCATAGTAGTGCCAAGGGAAAATCCAGTATCAAAGTCGGCTACAGATAACTTCAAATTATTTCTGGCAATTTGGATCAGCTGCTTGCAGCAGGTAAAGCCATCCATCACAGGCATGAGCGCATCTAGCATAACTAGATCCGGTTTGACAGTTAAGTAAGCTTCTAAACACTGCTTACCATTAGTGACATCTATGACTCGATAACGTTCTTTTTCCATATATTTACGCAACAGCAGTCGGCTGATTCTGTCATCATCAGCCAGCAGAATCAGCGGGGGTTGGTGGGGAGAAGTTGTGCTTATGCCTGACATGAGTTGCGTTCCACAAAGAATGCGGTATCTGGAGGCAATTGGTTCCCTATAAATGCGAGAAATTGCAGCAAGCTTGTATCCTGCTTCACAATCAACTGTTTTCGGAGAATAGACTGCTCAATGGTTTTGAGCCAAGCAAATCGTAGATAACTCGGTTGCATAAAGAATCTCTCTAGAACGCAAAGGCAATTTTTTTACCTTCTTTGTCCTGCCACGTACATGGTTGGAAAATGTTACTATTTATATTTCCCAACTGCTGACGTGGAATTGCTATTTGATTGAAAACTTCAAGCTGCACACTTTCAGTTTTTAGTTCTCCTGTTAGTTTGCAGATAAACTGAGCAATCATCAGAGCGATCGCGGAAACTGCCCTACCAAAATGGGTAAAACTAAATCCTGCTCTAGCTCGACTTGAACCAATTAAGCAGAGTCGGCAGGTATTGCATCATTTTATGATAATTGGATAGGGTGATATCTTTAATATTTGGTTATTTTTTGTAACTTATACTTATTTTTTTGATAAATAAAATAATATAAATATAGCAATGCTTGTAACTAATACTTATCTTATTGATAAAATAATCTAAATATAGCCATGCTAAATCAAGAAGACAACGCTTAATAAATAAAACTGATTAGTCTTTAATGATTAAGATGCAAACCGCTGTGTTACTACAAAAAAATCACTATAATTTACAGTAAACAATATTTTCAGAAAATAAAATTATATTTAAAGTTACCAAATTTACCAAATGCCAGATCCATTAATGTATCAGCAGGATGATTTTGTCGTCCTAGAAACAAACCAACCAGAACAATTTCTGACTGCATCAGAGTTATTGGAAAAGCTCAAGAAAGTTTTGCAACAACTCAATTTTCAAGATTTGCCACGGGATTTGCGCTCATTTGATTCTGTGGAAGCTCAAGCAAAATATTTACTCGACACTAGTTGTGAGTTGGATGTAGGTGTTGGGCAATATTTGCAGTGGTATGCGGTTCGTTTAGAAAAGTAACTTTTTTAGTCATTAGTCGTTTGTATATCCTTACTTCTTAGCAAATGACTAATGACTAATGACTAATGATAATTGACTATTTTGGCGTGCTAATCAGCGTCAGTTCAATTTCATCTTCACCTGTCTGTGTTACTTTAACCTCAACTCCCGGACTGAAGAATTTCGTCATTTTTTCCAGCTTTTCCTGCCAAACATTAATTGGTATTAGTGGCGAATCAAATTCTAAAATCAACGCATAAGCCCCATTAATTTCCGCTTCTCTGAAGCCTGTAATTAGTGGTCGTTCCCCGTCTGTCGGACTTAAACCCAGGTAAGACAAAGCTTTATCCAAATGAGCGTCTTGACCGTAGCTATATTGGGTGATGTCTCTGCGAATTTCATTTTGAGTATTAGTTGCTTGCTGCTCCCGCAGTTTTAACACTTGGGGCGTTATGGGTTGGGTGAAGGGTACCGGCGTGAGTTCATTTGCTTTCAGCGCAAGTCCTCCCAGCAGTAGAGGAATACCGTAAAAAAATCCTACAAGATTAAGTGTGGCATAATCAGCAGCGTAGGCGGCAAAGCCCATAATAGTCAAGATGCCACCGATAGTTATACCGAGTGTTCCCAAGGAAATTTTGCGTAACATAATTTCAGATTAGTATTCAGATTAGTATAAATTGTTAACCGCTCTGTTTTATTATCATCGGTTATGTGTCGCGCCGTCAGAAAAGACAATAGTCTTAAAACACGAGTATTTTCGTAGTAAGCGTTTCAACGCTTAAATTAAAAACTCAAAAACTCAACGACTAAAGTCGTTACTAGGATGACGGGTGCTTGCCTGTAGTCAAGTTACACTTGAGGAGAGTAAAGGAGTAAAACAAAACAATGGATGCACAAACTATAAAAGAACGAATAACCGTAGTTGAAAGTAAACGCGAGTACTTGCTGAGTCTGCTGGAGCAACCGAACTTGGGAACTTTAAGAGTTGATGTGAATCAGGCTTTGGAAGAAATGGATGAGTTAATTGACGAATTTAGACGTACGTTTCCAGAAACGGGAACTAATTAAGCCGATCTAAAAGGTAAAAATTATACCAAATTGCGTCGTTAAAAGGGTGAATTCCCGCTTTTAACGACGCACTTAAGCTTTATCATATTCCCAAATTCTTAAATTTAAGCCACGCGAGGGTTAGCTAACCAACTTTGCTGCATTATTTATCAAGCAACAAAGCCATCTCATGCACGGTGTCCTAATTCCTTGACCAAATCAATTAATTCCTTCGTCGGTACATCTTTTTTGCAAAAAGCATCCAAGTTAGTCATTGCTTTTTTCTCTAGAAGCTTCGGATCTTCCACCGAAGAGTAAGCAATAATTTGAGTATCTGGGGAAATAGCTTTAATATGACCAGAAGCAGACCAACCATCCATGACTGGCATTTGTAAATCGAGAACAATCACATCTGGGTGCGAACGTTTAACCATTTCTACAGCTTCTTGACCATTACTTGCTAAACCAACAACTTGAATATTTTCTTGGCAAGAAAAAGCTAATTGCAGGGTTAAGCGAGTTAGTTCGTGATCATCAACCAATAAAACACGCAAAGTAGAAGATTCAGTAAAAGACTCACACGACAGCATTAACATTCCAGGAAACAACTATGTAGAATAACTTTTATAGTTTATGGGAACTAGTACCAGCAATGACTCTACCCTATGGTTGAATAATTGCTATCTACTTACGGTAATTAATTAGATAACTAATGCAAAAATAAAAGTTTTATGAAGAAAGTCCGGTTTTGTTAATTATCTGTGTAGAAGGAATTCTTTTTGGAATCAATCAGATTTGAGGCAATGCTAGTTGAGCGTAATGCCATAGACATAAGAATTTTTTGTGAGTTAGATTCTGGACAATCATTACCCGGAGTGCGTTGGATGTAACTGCCATCCGGCTGTAATTCCCAAGCTTGGCGGTTATCTGCCATCATAATTCCTAAAACTTCTTGCAAATCTTTAGCAATATCTGGTTCTTGGACTGGGGTAATCACTTCCACCCGGCGATCCAAGTTGCGACGCATCCAGTCAGCACTACCGATATAGATTTCCTCTTGTCCATTGTTATAGAAGTAATAAATGCGGGAGTGTTCTAAAAAGCGACCAACAATACTAATGATCCGAATATTGTCGCTGATGTCTTTGAGTCCTGGGCGCAAACAGCAAACACCGCGCACAATTAAGTCAATTTGCACTCCGGCGCGGGAAGCTTCGTATAAAGTGGCAATGATTTGCGGATCGACTAGAGAATTCATTTTGGCAACAATGCGCCCAGACAATCCATTTTGAGTATTTTCGATTTCGCGCCGAATCAGTTCCAAAAAGCGATCGCGCATATTCACAGGCGCAACCAGCAACTGCCGATAAGACTTTTGCCGGGAGTAGCCTGTCAAGAAATTAAACACATCTGTAACATCAGCAGCCAATTCTTCGCGACAGCTGAACAATCCAAAATCTGTATAAAGTCGTGCAGTTTTCGAGTTATAATTACCAGTACCAATATGCACGTAGCGCATAATCCGGTCGTGTTCGCGGCGCACCACCATGACAATTTTGCTATGAGTCTTCAGACCTACCAAACCATAGACAACGTGAACTCCGACTCTTTCTAACCGTCTTGCCCAGTAAATATTATTCTCCTCATCAAACCGCGCCTTCAGTTCCACCAGTACAGATACTTGCTTGCCATTTTCGGCAGCTGCAATCAAGGCATTAACTATTGGCGAGTCACCAGAAGTCCGGTAAAGAGTCATCTTTATTGCTAGCACGTCCGGGTCATGTGCCGCATGGGCAATAAAGCGCACTACAGAAGTGGAAAAGGATTGATAGGGATGGTGTACTAGCAAATCCCGTTCTCGAATCACAGCAAAAAAGTCTCTTCCATCTTCTAGCGCCAGCAGATGTGAGTCAACACTCGCTTCCCTAATTCTTTGCAAACGCGGGTGTACTACAGATTGCCAAGGTGGGTCTTTAAGTTCTGGCAGGGGCAATGCCATAAAATACATTAAATCCCGCAGTCCCAAAAGACCGTCAACTTCGTAAACATCGCTTTCTGCTAATTCTAAATCTTGCACCAGTCGCGAGCGCACGTTTTCTGGGGTTTGGGATTGAATTTCTAGCCGTACCGGACTTCCCCCAAAGCGTCGTTTTCGCAGTTCCTGTTCAATCGCCAACAGCAAATCGTCAGCTTCATCTTCTTCTAGTGCCAAATCAGCATCGCGAGTAATGCGGAAGGGATGATATTCTTGAATAGTCATTCCTGGAAATAGAGATTCCAGATTATGAGCGATCGCCTGTTCTAAAGGTATACCAGTCCAATTAGCAGGTTGTCCGTTGTGGTGAATACCCAACTCTGGCGGTAAAGGCAAAAATCGGGGTAGGACTTTGGGGACTTTGATTCTGGCAAAAAATTCTTCCTCAGTTTCTGGGTTTTTGATCACAACTGCCAGATTCAAACTGAGATTGGAGATGTAGGGAAAAGGATGGCTAGGATCAACGGCAAGCGGAGTCAGAACCGGAAAGATTTGCTCGTTAAAGTAGTTATCTAGATAACTCCGCTGTTTCTGAGTCAATTGTATGTAATCCAGGATATGGATGCCGTGACTTGCTAGCTTGGGTTTTAGTACTTGCTCAAACTGTTGGTGCTGTTGCGTTACCACAGGACGCAAGCTCAAACTAATGTCATCTAGCTGTTGTTGCGGGGTGCGACCATCAGGAGTTAACTGGCTAACTTTCGCTTCTACCTGTTGCTTTAAGGCTGCAACGCGCACCATAAAGAACTCATCCAGGTTAGAACCAAAAATTGCGAGAAATTTGAGACGTTCTAAAAGGGGTGTTCGCTGATCACAGGCTTCATGCAACACCCGGCGATTAAACTCCAACCAGCTTAACTCGCGGTTGAGGTAGTATTGTGGGTCACTAAGATTTA
Source organism: uncultured bacterium (assembly GCA_964245695.1). Lineage (GTDB taxonomy): Bacteria > Cyanobacteriota > Cyanobacteriia > Cyanobacteriales > Nostocaceae > Hassallia. The sequence continues at coordinate 20,911 of CAXTNZ010000102.1, forward strand.
CTTGTTGAGCGATCTTCTTAGATTTTGGCATGATTACCTAGGGACAGACAAGCGTTGCCCATTTAATTAGAAGAGGATAATAAACATAGTAGAGTAAATAGAGCGATCGCTTCTATCATTCAGTTTGGCAATGAAAGCAGCTTTGTATCTACGTATCCATACCTGAGCTAAATTGACACATACACAAAGAACGCTCAAAAACGACAAATCTGATTAGTGAGCAAGTATGGGATAAACTACCCTAACAAAAGCGAGTACTGACTAACGGTTAGGGTTTTGCCCCTAAAGCAAACTGCGGAACTAGCCCACAGGATAACTTTGGTGCTTCGGGCGTGTTTATGGACACCCCGTAGGCTGCAATGTTTCTTGCAGCATTGTAATCGGCATCGATATCAGCGCCACAATGCCCGCATACAAACCGTTTTCCATTCCTGTAGGATTTACCTGGCTCAGAATGAATGTGGTTACAGAAAGAACAGGTTTGGCTTGTATAGGCAGGTGGGACAAACACAACTGGAATACCCGCAATATCTGCCTTGTACTGAATGAAAAGCCTTAGCTGATAAAATCCCCAATTATTTGTCCGTCTGCGTTCTTGTTTGGTAAGCGGTTTAGCATTCAAAGACTGTCTGATGTTAGTTAAGTCTTCCATGCTAATAATTGCCCTGTCTTTTTTGGCAGCGCTGACGACACTTTTAGAGATATTGTGGTTTACCCATTGCTGAAAATGTCGTTCTCGTCCACTTAGCCTGTCTTTGCAATCTGCGACCAGATCGAGAGCGTTTGGACTGAACATTTGCCCTAACTTTACTGAACCTATCTCGTGTTTTGTTTAACTGTTCGCCATCCCAAGATTCTCCCGTGGAAGTGGCTGCGATAGACCTTCTACCTAAATCGACACCAATAGCTTTGTCCTTTGAGATATAACGTCTATCGCAATCAACCTCGACAGCAACGTTTAGGAAATATTGTCCGCTACGGGTACGAGATAGGGTTGCGAAACTTAAACGTTTTCCTTTTAGTAGCCACGTCTGGTCAAGTGACAATTTCCACTCAAACCAGTGACGCTTATCAACCAGGGTGATTCCTACTGCTCCATCTTTATAGGCGAAGGTGCGAATGTCCAAAGGAATACTAGTCGAACGAAATTCCTTGACCTTACCAGTAGATGATTTAGCGTTAACTACACGGCGTACAGCGTTACAAACATGGTTAGACTTCAGAGATGTAATTGCTCGAATGTCGTAATAAGTCAGCTTTTGCAACTTGGCAGCGTTCCAGCAATTCTCAGTTTTGGCAACCTCTAACATCTTGTTGCAAGCAAAAGCAAACTGTTTCAAAGTTTCGTCAATCGCCTCACGTTGCTGGCTGTTTTGCAGAATCAGCTTGTTTCTAACAGTTATCGTTTGAGTTGCCAATACCATCACCTCCTTTGCTATGTTGTACAGCATATCGCTACACATAGATAAGGAGTTGCAATGGCTGAACGTAAAGCTGGACTTTAGACTAAAAAGCACAAAATGACTCAGGGAAGCTAAGTTAAGAAAAA
>CAXTNZ010000103.1:0-22334 GCA_964245695.1 uncultured bacterium
CATGTCTCCATATCCCCATCTCTTCCTTGTCTAGGGAGTTCCTCAATATCGGAAATCTCCGCGCTGAAGTGTCCTTCCCTTGTCTGCTTGTCTTTTTGTCTTTTCCTCCCCCAACTTGGCAATGCTAAGCGGAAATTGAAGAATTTGATTCCTTTTTTGCTTTTCTTCTTGACGGCATCATTTTCGACTTCTTTAGTATGGTGATTCTTGAGCAAATACGCGCCCATCATCGGCGTAACCATCCGTGCCACAAAAGTTGAGAAAATTGTGGAAACGGCAACGGTGACTCCAAAAGGTTGGAAAAACTGCCCAGGAATACCACCCATAAAAGCAACGGGCAAAAACACGGCAATAATAGTCGCGGAACTCGCAATCACCGCTAGTCCCACTTCATCAGAAGAGTCAAAAGAAGCTTCCCAAGGTGTTTTGCCCATTGCTATGTGCCGTTCCATGTTCTCAATTTCCACAACGGCATCATCTACCAAGTTACCCACCGCTAGCGCTAATCCCAACAAAGTCATGTTGTTGAGGGTGTAACCTAACGCTTGCTGGACAAAAAAGGTCGGAATAATCGACAAAGGCAAAGCTACTGCTGTAATTAATGTTGCTCGCCAGTCTTTCAAAAATACGAGAATTACTACTACCGCCAGCACTGAGGCTTGAATTAATTCATCAATTGTGCTTTCATACGAGGCACGCACGGGGGTGGCTCTGGTAAAAATTAATTCCACCTTCACGTCTTTGGGAAGTGTTTTTTGCAGTTCTTCTAAAGCTGCTTTTACTCCTTCTTCTACCGTCACGGTGACGCTACCTGTGCTACGCAATACTTGGAAGGCTACCACAGGTTTGTTATTCAACCGTGCAGATTGGCGAATGTCACCAAACTTATCTTCTACCGTCCCCAAACTAGATAAAGGGACAGAACCACCATTAGGTAAGACAATTTCGTAATTTGTCAGGTCTTTGACGCTTTTGGCACTACCTAAAGTACGAATACTTTGTTCGCTACCGCCAACTTCGGCGCGTCCACCAGGTAAGTTAACGTTAAAAGTACGTACTTGGTCGTTTACCTGGGTAGCGGTGATACCAAGGGATTGTAAACGATTTGGGTCAAGGTTAATCCGGATTTCTCGGTCAACTCCACCTATACGGTTAACTTGTCCCACTCCCTTGACTGATAACAAAGCGCGGCTGATAGTTTGGTCTACGAGGTTACTTAATTCTTCTACAGTTTGCTTGTCGGATGTAACAGCGTAGGTGACGATGGGACCGCCGGCAAAATCCACACGTTCGACTATCGGATCGTTGATATCTTGGGGTAAATCTTGGCGGATTTGGGAAATCGCATTGCGGACATCGTTGGTAGCGCGATCGCTACTTGTACCCAAAATAAAAGTTATTACTGTCGTGGAAGAACCATCAGTAACGGTGGAACGCAATTCATCGATGTTTCCTAACCCAGCGACAGCATCTTCAATTTTTTTCGTCACTTGCGATTCAAGTTCCGCAGGACCCGCACCTGGTTGGGTAACACTAACCGAAACTGTTGGCACATCAACATTTGGGTTAGTGTCAATTCCCAAAGAAGTGAAAGAGAACCAACCGATTATTGTCAACATTAAAAATATAACTATCGTCGGGACAGGTTTTTTGATTGCCCAAGACGAGATATTGAAAGACATAAAAATTTTGGTAATTGGTAATTGGTCATTGGTTGAGCAAGGGGGCAAGCGGGCAAGCGGTAATTATCCTCATGGCAGGAACGCCATTGCCTATGCCCTATTGCCAATGACTACTGTTTGTTGACTACTCGTACTTTGTCGCCATCTTTGATATATCCTGCACCATCAACCACCACGCGATCGCCTGCTTTCAAGCCACGGCTAATTTCCACCCTGCCACCAATAAGAATTTCTCCTATTTCTACTTTCTGGGCACGCACCGTGTCTTCACCCGATAGGGTGAATACAATAGCACTGCCATCTGGTTGAGGTAGTACAGCTTTCTGTGGTGCCGCCACCCCAATTGCTGTTGCGGTTGTAATTGCAGCACGAGCAAACATTCCGGATTTGAGCAAAGTTGTTGATGGCAAGTCAATTCTGACCGTTGCCTCACGCCTTTGCTGATTAATCACGGGTTGTATCTCCCTTACTCGTCCTTGCAAACGCACCCGATTATCGCTATTAGAAGTAATTTGTACGGGTGCGCCGAGTTTCACCTGTGGCAGTTGAACTTCGGGAACCAGCGCCTGAAGTTCTAAACTTCCGTCACTAATAATGGAAAAGAGCCTTTGCGGTGGTGAGTTGTTAGCCCCATTCTGGATTCCATTCTGGGCGGCTTGTGGCGGTACACCCGTCACATCCCCAACTCTCACCAGTTTCTCGGCTATAACTCCAGAAACAGGCGCACGCACCACAGTTTGTCTCTGCTGAGTGTTAACTTGTTGGACTTTAGCATTACCACTCTTGACAGCAGCTTCGGCACTGTTGATATTAGCTTGGGCGATGTTCACATTCGCCCTAGCACTCTTGACAGCAGCTTCAGCGCTTTTGACATTCTCTTGGGCACCCTTAATATTCGCTTGGGCAAGGTTTACGGCTTCTGTTGCAGTTGCCACAGCTGTAGTGCGAGTCAAAAGTTCTTGTTTGCTAATTGCGCCTGCATTTGCAAGTTGTTGATAGCTTTGAAGATTCTTTGTCGCTTCGTCTAGCCTCGCCCTAGCTTGAGCCAAATCAGCTTGTCTTTGCTGCACTACAGCCTGATTCGATGCCACAGTTGCCTCACTGGTGGCTACAGCTGCCTGCTTTGATGCCAGATCTGCCTGTCTAGACCCCACATCCGCCTGCTTTGATTCCACATCTGCTTTTGCTTGCCGAATTTGGTCTTGCAGTACCGAGTCATCCAGCACTGCCAGAACCTGGTCTTTTTTGACTAAGTCTCCCTCTTTGACAAGGACTTTTTGGATTTGCAAGCCATTTGTCTGGGGTAAGACCGGAATCAAGTCACGCGCTGCTACAGTACCCGTAGTATTGAGGGTACGGGCAACTCGAGTGGTTTCTACTGGGGCGACAGTGACTGTCATTGACGGGGCAACATTTGCGGCAGCTTTATTGGCTACCGGGTTTTGTTGACCTGTGGGACTATTAGCTAAGAAACGCATTCCGCCAAAAGCGATCGCTATCCCCAAACCAGTACCCAGTCCAAGTGGTAGCAGCCAAGAGCGCCTTTGTCTTTCACGCGGTTTTTTCCTAAAGCTAAAATCCTCATCACCCAAAGCATCTTCCACTTGGATATCTGAAAAATGTTCCTCCCCCACAGTTATCCCTCTACTTTCTGCCCAACTACCAATAGTGGTAATTGCTTAATAAAACTTTAAATTAATTACTTTATATTAACTATGACTCATTACCCAAACTTCTGGCTTAAGCAATACCTAAAATTTACCCATGACAAAAGTCATATTTTGCCAAAGTAGAGAAGTTAAGCACCCTTATCCGTAAGGCTTTAAAAGCCAGAAGGCGCGCAAGAGTGGAGTTTTCCCCATCTCCCGTGTCTGAGTCACAAGCCTTTTTTTATTCAGATCACCGCCAGCAAGCTTCTTGATGTAAAAAATATGTAAGCACCCTAGCCACTCTGTTTTATTACTTGCCGCTCCCGCTAGTCGAAAGGCTATACTCACGTAGTGGTTTGCCACACTAACGATCACGGGTAGGAAGAGTCACAAGACAAGCGATAGTTGAGAACAACGAAGAAAATATGCGGCTTCCTTGTCCCATCAACTTATCCGTTACAATTTAATTTTATGGCATTTTTGTCAATTAGTAATAATATCTAAAAATAAGTCAAATTTGTGATAGAAAAGATAATTTTTTGGGTAAGCGATCGCGTAAGATTTCAACGCATCATTTATTATTGCCCATAAAATAAGGTATAAAGATTGCTTTATTACCTTATTTTTACTTTAAATCCAGCATAATTACTACTTGACAAAATCAATGCCATCTTAACTCGTCATGAATGGCTGAATTTGTCAATGTTGCTGCGCTCAACCAATAGTAATCTAAGACTTTGCGCTTCTAGGAAGGCATAGCCTATGCTGTGATAAAGATATAAGGGCTAATAACACCCACGTTTTCTTACCCTCTGACCGAAAAGCTTAAAAAGACATCTGTGTCCTAAATTTCATTAAACGTCTGCCCAAATATGCAATTTTGAGATTAACAGATAAATAGCAGTATGTTCAACGCCACTGAAATTTTAATTGATGCTTTTGTAAATCAAATTCGAGAAGGCTACCGTCGCACCTACGGCTGCTTAAAAATTGATTATCAGGACATCATAGCATGGGTAGGTAACATGGCTTTGGAAAACATTGCCAATAGCGATGCCTTATATCATAATGTTGAACATTCTGTCTTAGTCACCCTTGTAGGACAGGAAATTTTACGCGGCAAACATATCCGTGAAGGTGGTGTTTCCAGTGAAGACTGGTTGCATTGTATCATCTCTTTAGTGTGCCATGATATTGGCTATGTCAAAGGAGTTTGCCGACAAGACCGAGAGGCAGAAAACTTGTACGCCACAGGTAAAAATGGGCAAATGATTACTCTTCATCCTGGCGCTTCTGATGCCAGTCTGACATTGTACCATGTTGATAGGGCAAAACTCTTCACCGATGAGCGTTTTGGTGGTCACACGCTGATAGACTCGGAGGTGATTAAGAGCAATATTGAATTGACTCGGTTTCCAGTGCCTACGGCAGACGATCATCAAGGTACAAGTAGCTTTGCCGACGTAGTGCGTGCTGCTGATTTGATTGGACAATTAAGCGACCCGCGTTACTTGCGGAAAATTACTTCTTTATTTTACGAGTTTGAAGAAACTGGAATGAATAAAGTTTTGGGTTATAAAACTCCTGCGGATTTGCGGAATAACTACCCCAAGTTCTACTGGAATGGTGTATATCCCTATATCAAAGATGCACTCCGTTACCTTTCCCTAACACAGCAGGGAAAACAAATTGTTGCTAATCTTTATTCAAATGTATTTGTTGTAGAACACGAAAAAAAACAGGAAGAACAGCAGTATTTACAGGATTCAGGAGTTAAGAATTATGAATTGTGAATTATAAATGAGTCCAAAAGTTTCATAATTCATAATTTACAACTTGCAACTCACAACTCATAACTTATAATTTTTCGTAAATCATAGCTGATAACTTTTATGAATTGGTGGCAAAGACTCAAGAAAAATCCGTTGGCGCGATTTGGGGCAATTTTGCTGTTAGTCTTCTATGTGGCAGTAATTGCAGCTGATTTCGTCGCCCCTTACGACCCATATGCCCCACAGGCGAATGGTTCGCTGCTACCACCGACTCAGATTTACTGGTTTTCTAAATCGGGTCAGTTTATTGGTCCTCATGTTTATCCGACGACGCAAGGAGACACAAATCTAGAAACAGGCAAGCGAGAACTAATTGTAGACCGTAACAAACCCTCACCTCTACGTTTATTTGTTCAGGGTTCCGAGTACCACCTGTTTCAAGTTAGTTTGCCTTTACTGCCGAAGTGGGAAGAAGTAACAATAATCCCCGGTATCCCCTTAAATTGGCATTTGTTTGGCACAAGTGATAATACTAAATTCAATCTTGTAGGTACTGATGACCAAGGTCGCGACCAATTCAGCCGCTTGTTGTATGGCGGTCGCATTAGTTTGTTTATTGGGATTATCGGTGTGCTTGTTACCTTTCCCCTCGGTCTACTGTTTGGGGGAATTTCTGGCTATTTCGGTGGTTGGACTGATAGTGTAATTATGCGCTTGGCAGAAGTGCTGATGACTTTTCCCAGTATTTATCTTTTGGTGAGTCTGGGGGCTGTATTACCAGCTGGTTTAAGTAGCACACAGCGCTTTTTGCTAATTGTGGTGATTACTTCCGTTATCAGTTGGGCGGGGTTGGCGCGGGTAATTCGGGGACAGGTACTCTCAATTAAAGAGCGAGAGTTTGTTCAAGCAGCACGGGCAATGGGTGGTAAGCCACTTTATATTATTCTCCGTCACGTTTTGCCGCAAACCGCTACTTATGTAATTATCGCTGCTACTCTTTCAGTTCCTAGCTTTATTGGGGCAGAAGCGGTACTTAGTCTCATTGGCTTGGGTATTCAACCACCAGACCCATCTTGGGGCAATATGCTATCTTTGTCAACCAATGCTTCGGTTTTGGTGCTACAACCTTGGTTAATTTGGCCGCCAGCTGTGCTGATTATCCTGACGGTGTTGGCTTTTAACTTGCTGGGTGATGGATTAAGGGATGCTCTTGACCCCCGCAGTTTGCGAAGGTAGCTTTTTAAATTAAACTTTGAAAAAGGCGCAAAGAACAACATTCTTTGCACCTTTTTGCTTTTATTTCAGGCGAAAAGACCTAACCCCCTACCCCCTTCCCTACGTTCGCGTAGCGTGCCGTTCGCGTTGGCGTTCGCGTTGGCGGAGCCTCTCATAGAGAAGCCTATCGTTCGCGCAGCGTCTCCGCTCTTGAGAAGAGAAGGGAAGGAGAAGAAAAGGCAGGGAAGGGGAAGTAAGTAGCTCGGCATAAATATACGAAGCAGGACAGTATTTTACGTTTAATTTCGCCCATTTACTTATAATTTACCAAGCATTAATTATCAAAAATTGCTTCAGTTAAATTAGCCCCGGATAAATCAGCCTGGAAAAGATTTGCACCTCTTAAATCTGCTTGACTCAAATTGGCATTAACTAAGCAGGCGTGACTTAAATTTGCCTTTTTTAAATCTGCCTTCAATAAAGAAGCTTTCGTCAAATTAGCTCTAACTAACTGTGATTGACTCAAGTTGATGTCAGTCAAATTTGCTTCACAAATGTCAGCATCTATGAAAAAAGCTTTACTTAAGTTACTGCCACTAAGATTAGCTAAATTCAATTTAGCCCAACTTAAGTTAATGTCACACAAGGAAAGGAAAGAAAGCTGAGCACACCTTAAATTAGCATTAAGAAAATGCCTTTCTCCGATTGCATAACGACGCAAAAGTTCATCATGTGTTAATCTATTTAAAACTGATTTTTCCGCGCCTTGATAACACCATTCAGCTTGCATGATAGCAGCAGCAGTATTTACAGCTACTTCATCACATTTTGGTATCATCACACCATTGCACTCATCCCACTGACCGTTAAGCATAAAGGCAATTTCACAAGCCGCAGTGATTGAGTCAAACAGTAAAACAGGTTGTTTCTTTGGTTGTAACCAGCTATTCAAAGCACTCAATGTGATATTGTTCATTTCTTTAGCTAAAGTAAGTTAATTAGCTAGCTTTACCAATAAACATAACTCGTTTTAGCTGAAAATAGAGAATGGGCAATGGCGTATAAACCGACATGAATAAGTAATGCGTAATTAAAATGTTTGATTACGCTAACTTACAGAGAATTTTAAATTTTAAATTTACTCCATAGGGGATTGACTATTCTGCCCAATGCTTAGCGCGTTCAACTGCCTTTTGCCAAATGACGAAGTTGAAGAGTGGGCGATCGCTTTCCTGATTCGGCTCAAATACGCGCTCAATTTGTCGTTGGCGCACTAGTTTCTCATAGCTATCCCAAAATCCCGCAGCTAGACCTGCTGCAAATGCGACACCCAATACAGTAGTATCGCGCATAATGGGACGTTCCACAGGAATCCCTAACACATCTGCTTGGAACTGCATCAAAAAGTTGTTTTCACAAGCTCCACCATCCACAGTTAACCGCTGAATCGGAGTACTATTAGATGCATTAATCGCTTGTACAACTTCTTTCACCTGGTAAGCGATCGCTTCGAGGACGGCACGTATTATATGCTGCGGTTGTACAGAAGCGGTAATGCCAAAAAAGGCTCCTCTAGCACTCATATCCCAGTGAGGTGCGCCTAAGCCGCTAAATGCAGGCACAAAGTACACCCCGCCATTATCCGCAACTTGATTTGCGATCGCCTCAGTTTCCGCAGCATTCGTAATCAGCTTAATGCCATCACGTAACCACTGAATGCAGGCTCCACTGGTAAACATGCTGCCTTCTAGGGCATAACCCACATCTAGAGTACCGTTCTGGTTTGTTTGAGTCCATGCCACCGTGGAAAGAAGTTGATGCTGGGAACGAACAATTTTCGAGCCTGTGTGAGCTACCAAAAAACTGCCAGTGCCGTAGGTGCATTTCATCAAACCAGGACTAGAGCAGCCATGACCAAACAAAGCAGCTTGCTGGTCTCCCAGGATGGCTGTAATCGGAATTTCCGCCCCCACTATAGCAGCATCGGTAACGCCAAATGCTCCCAAGCTGGGCTGAATCTGGGGGAGTATCTCGGCGGGAATCTGAAACAGAGAAAGTAGTGTTTCATCCCAGGCGCAACTCGCCAGATTCATCAGCATTGTGCGGCTGGCGTTGCTGTGGTCAGTTGCGTGGACTTTCCCACCCGTGAGATTCCACAGCACCCAGCTATCAATCGTACCTGCTAAGACGTTTTTCAGGTCAACGTCGGGAAAGTGGTCTAAAAGCCACCTGAGCTTAGTCGCGGAGAAGTAAGCATCAATTACCAGTCCAGTACGATCATAAATCTCTTGAGCTAGCCCAAGCTCTTGCAATTGATGGCACAAAAAAGCGGTGCGACGGTCTTGCCAGACGATCGCTCTATGAAGTGGCTGTCCAGTCGTTTTATCCCAAATCAAGCAGGTTTCTCGCTGTACAGTCACTCCAAGAGCAGCAATTTCTCTGGGGGAGACTTGAGCATTCTGAATCACGGTTTGTATACAGACGCGGGTCGCTTGCCAGATTTCCTCAGGGTCATGTTCTAGCCATCCAGGTTCAGGGTAATACTGGGTCAGTTCTTTGTATGCCTGAGCGACAATCTTACCGTCAGAGTTAAACATAAAGGCGCGATTACCTGTTGTGCCTAAGTCTAGTGCTAGGATATAGCCCGATGATTGAGTAGTGTTCCCGAATGTCTGCATAGCCGCTGATCAAAATCTGGAGCAAAGTTCAGTCACAATATCACATAACAACCACAATTCTGTGTCACTGGCGACTGGTAAACATGGGTTGTTTTGTTTTTTGTTTCTTCTTCGATTTAATTGACTTGGAGGAAGGTTTTTCTATTTTTGTTTTTGGTTTAGGAGGGCGACAGCGATCGCAATACAACGGCTGTGATGGATAGCAAGTGCGTTCGACTACCTGATTGCACGCTTTACAGACAAAGCGATAAACTTTTTGCTTAATCACACGAACGTGAGCCTGGACAAAAATTTCCTTGGATTCCACCGATTTGTTCCTTTCAAAAAAACGTAGTTCTATGTCTGAGTTATCTGAGATTCTGAGTTTACTGGAAGCGGAGCGCGATCGCTACGCTTTAGAAATAGTTGACTTGGAGCGTCGTTTATCGTTAGTCCGCAAACAGATTACTGCTTTAGAAGCTCTAATATCAGGGTACGTCCTAGAAGAGCAAATGTATCTACCTCCGAGACATTTCCCTGATTTATCCTCCGCTGCGGCTTTGCTCTTAGATAGTCAAGATAAATTTGCTCAAGAAGTAGACGATGAATTTGACCAAGAAGTAGAGGATGAAGTTGACCAAGAAGAACAGACTGCTTCACAACTAGTTGATTCTACTCCTCCTGCTCAAAAAGAACCGGATATTTCCGACATTCCCAAACTTACCATTCCTAGGAAACCTGGAACTTTACCTTTACTCCCGGAATTCCAAGATTACTCAATTCAGAGTGCAATCCTAATTTTGATGCGCCGCCGACCGGAACTGCATTTTCATGTCGATGCAATTGTCCGCGACCTGTATGGCGATAAATTAACAGCAGAGCAGTTTAAAACCGCAAAAACCAATGTTAGTAAAATGCTATCTACAGGTGTACAAATGGGTTTATGGTATCGGGTGTTACAGGGACTGGGACTGTATACCTTACATTATGAAAAAGGAGTCACCACCAAATCGCTTAAGGGTAGGTAAATAGTTGCATCCCTACATCAAAATTAGCCTAGAACAACCAGCCGTTGCCTAATTTTCCTAGGTTAAAAGGTTTAGTCGAGTTTACTCCGTCGGCTTCCTAATTTTAGGTTTTGGCTGGAGGTTATTATCTGTAAATGAAAGCGAGCGCCTTTTTCTGGTCGAGGTACAAAGAGTGATTCAGCAAAAGTCTTTCCAGACAGATGTAGTTGTCATTGGTAGCGGTATTGGTGGTTTAAGCTGTGCTGCGCTTCTAGCAAGATATGGCTTTGATGTGACAGTCTGCGAGAGCCATTCTATCGCTGGTGGTGCCGCTCATGCTTTTGAGCGCAACAAATTCAAGTTTGACTCTGGTCCTTCGCTTTACTCTGGATTGTCATACAGCCCTTCTTCTAACCCGTTGCGACAAGTGTTAGACGCAATTGGCGAGGAATTACCATGCGTCACATATGATACCTGGGGTTGCTGTCTACCAGAAGATGATTTTGACACATCGGTTGGTGCCCAGCAATTTTGTGAAGTTCTTTTGAGGCTGCGTGGCGAAAGTGCTGTAACTGAATGGCGCGAACTTCAGCGGGTTATGGAACCACTAGCTAAAGCCGCGATCGCAATTCCCTCAGCAGCATTACGCTTTGATTTTGGTGCAGCAATCACAGTGAGCCGATTTGCCCCATCTCTTATACCACATGTTGCAAATGTTGGCAAGCTGACTGGTTCTTTTGCACGCATCATGGATGGCGTTGTCAAAGATTCTTTTATCCGCAACTGGCTCGACATGCTTTGTTTTCTGCTTTCCGGATTACCAGCGGATGGCACCAGTGCAGCTGAGGTAGCATTTATGTTTGCAGATTGGTATCGACCGGGGGTAGTACTAGACTATCCGATTGGTGGTAGTGGTGCTTTAATTGATGCGCTTGTCAGGGGACTGGAGCGACATGGTGGTAAGCTGATACTGGGCGCTCATGTTGAACAGGTGCTTGTAGAAGGCGATCGCGCAGTAGGTGTGCGTTTGCGTGGTGGTGAAGAGATACGAGCGCGTCGGGCAGTTGTGTCGAATGCATCGGTATGGGATACGCTCAAGCTGCTTCCAGATAAAGCAGTACCAAAACAATTTCGAGCAAAGCGAGCCAGCACACCTGAGTGTGATAGCTTCATGCATCTCCACCTCGGCATTGACGCACAAAAAATACGCTCAGACTTGGCGTGTCACTATATAGTGGTCAATAACTGGGAAGTGGGCATTACAGCGCCTCAGAACGTCGTTCTGGTGTCAATTCCCTCGGTTATCGATCCATCCCTAGCACCACCGGGAAAGCATGTGATTCACGTATATACTCCAGGTAACGAGCCGTATGCTCTCTGGGAGGGAATGGACAGGAAAAGCCAGGAATATGCACAACAAAAGCAACTGCGTGCAGAAGTCATGTGGCAAGCCTTAGAGCGAATTATTCCCGATATTCGCCAGCGAAGTGAAGTGTCACAGGTTGGCACACCCCTGACGCACGAGCGCTATTTGCGACGCCACCGAGGTTCCTATGGTCCAGCAATTCGGGCTGGAGATAACTTGTTTCCCGGTGCTGGCACACCCCTTAAGGGATTAATGTGCTGTGGTGACTCGACATTTCCTGGCATTGGTTTACCAGCCGTCGCCGCCAGTGGGATGATTGTTGCCAATACCCTCGCACCCGTACAGAAGCATTTAGAAATGCTTCAGGATATGAGCAAGACTAACACTTGAATTTTATATTCGTAGTAGGTACTTTAGTACCTTAATCAGTGAATACAGCGCTAACTACAAATTCAAAATTACCAAAAAATAATTAATTTTACTGAAGGACTATGGCAAGATGGATTAATTGGAAATTGCATCAGCTAATTCTGGGTTTATGCTGTCTTATACTAATTATTGCCTGTAACAATTCCCCTGGGAATATAACTACAGCCCCAAGCTCAGGTGTGAAACTTCTCAAAGTTGCTACAGACCCTACATTTATCCCCTTCGAGATTCAAAAAGCTAATGGCGACTTGGAAGGCTTTGATATTGACTTGATGAATGCGATCGCCAAAGTTGCCGGCTTTGCAGTTCAATTTGAAAATCTGCCTTTTGATGGGATGATTTCTGCATTGATAGCTAAAAGAGTCGATGCGGCAATTAATGGGATAACAATTACTGCTGAACGTCTCAAGACAATTTCCTTTTCGCGACCTTATTTGAAAGCCGGACTGGCAATTGCTGTTAGAGAAAACACCCAAGATATAAAAGACTTCAACAGTCTTAAAGGCAAAAAAATTGCTGTGCAACTTGGTACTACTGGGGCGAATTTTGCCAAAACCATTCCCGATGCCAAAATTACTACATTTAATTCGGGAACAGAATTTTTCCAAGAATTAGTCAATGGCAATGTTGATGCTGTAATTTGCGATGGTTTCGCTACTTTGTACGCTATTAAAACAGGCAACCTAAAAAAAATCAAAATCGTTAGGGATCTGCTCACAGAAGAATACTACGGCATTGCTACATCTAAAGATTCTGTAAACTTAGATGCTATCAACAAAGGTATAGGCACTTTGTTAGCAAATGGCACTTACAAGCAAATTTATCAAAAATGGTTCAATACCGAACCTCCTTCATTACCAAAATCGGCATTGCTTTAATTAATTTTTTGCCGATCGCATAACCGCACCTAAACAGACGGACACCACTACAGCTACAAAGATTAAAAATAAGTAACATTTCGTTACGATAAAGACATCGAGAGAGGTAAAAACCTCTGCAAGCAGCAAATCAAAGGTGAACGGCATGAATGGCACAATTCGCGTTGGTAGCCTCTTTGGGATACCCTTCTATATCCATCCGTCCTGGTTTTTAGTACTGGGTTTGGTAACTTGGAGCTATGGCAGTGGACTAGCAGGGCAATTTCCCCAATTAGGCGGGGGATTAGCTTTGCTATTGGGATTGATGACAGCGCTATTGTTATTTGCCTCTGTCGTCGCCCATGAATTAGGACACAGCTTCGTCGCTATTCGCCAAGGAATAGATGTGAAATCGATCACACTGTTTATATTTGGCGGGTTGGCAAGCTTAGAAAGAGAGTCGAAAACCCCCACTGAAGCATTCTGGGTAGCGATCGCTGGTCCTTTAGTCAGCATAATATTATTTGGTATAACCACAGCAATTGGTTTTGGCACCGCCGTATCAGGACCATTAGCAGCGATTCTTGGTGTACTTGCTTCTGTTAACTTGGCATTAGCGCTGTTTAACTTAATTCCTGGCTTGCCCTTGGATGGCGGAAATATACTGAAATCTCTTGTTTGGAAGATTACAGGTAATCCTTATAAAGGTGTAGTTTTTGCTAGTCGAGTTGGACAAATCTTTGGTTGGGTAGCGATCGCTTCTGGTTTACTCCCGCTACTATTATTTGGCAGCTTTGCTAACTTCTGGAACTTATTAGTCGGTTTCTTCTTGCTGCAAAATGCTGGTAAAGCTGCTCAATTTGCCAGAGTGCAGGAAAAACTTACAGGTTTGACAGCAGCTGATGCAGTGACGCTCAATAGCCCAATTGTGTCTGCTAATCTGACTTTAAGAGAGTTTGCTGATGAGCGGATCTTGAGTTTGGAAAACTGGCAACGCTTCTTAGTGACTGATGATAACGAGCAATTGATAGGTACGATATCTGTTAATGACTTGCGAACCATCAATACTGCACTTTGGTCAGAAACTCAAGTTAGAGATATCATACGACCGATTGAAGAATCTACCACGGTGCAATCCGATCAACCCTTGTTGGAAGTAGTGCAGCTACTTGAGCAACAAAAGTTAACTACGCTTCCGGTGATTCGTGACAATGGCGTGCTAGTTGGAATCTTAGAAAAAGCTGCAATTATCAACTTACTGCAACAAAGAGCGCAAGCGAACCCTGCATAAGTGTCTGATAAGTGATACTCTTCTCTCCCTCAGAAAATCTGGGGGAGTTTTTTTAGCTACTTACAGCAGTTTTCAGTTAAATGAACTACAAAGATGAAACCTAACCCCCAGCCCTTTCCCTACCAGGGAAGGGGAGAATGTGAGAGTGCTTCTCTCCAACGAGGAGAGAGGTTTCTGTATGGTCTAATAAGAGTGAAAATCGCTGTAAATCAATATTACAAAGCATCCTTAGCAGCTGCCGTGCGAATTACGCAACAGTTAGACTAGAACCAGCAGGTAATAATTAAAGGAATATATGATGAGCGATCGCGACTACACATTAATCCTTGACAAAAGCGGTAGTATGTCCACCCCAGACCAAGCCGGTGGTAGAAGTAGATGGGAAATAGCTCAAGAGTCTACTCTCGCTTTAGCAAGAAAATGCGAACAGTTTGACCCGGATGGTCTAACTATTTATGTATTTTCAGGGAGATTTAAACGCTACGATGATGTAACAAGCGCCAAAGTCGCGCAGATATTTTTAGAAAACGATCCAGCAGGCACAACAAATTTAGCAGGTGTACTTCAAAACGCACTTGATAATTACTTTCAGCGTAAAGCTGCCGGCAAAACTAAGGCGAATGGTGAGACAATTTTAGTAGTTACCGATGGCGAACCAGACGATCGCAAAGCAGTATTTGAGGTAATCATCAACGCTACAAGGCAGATGGAGCGAGATGAAGAACTAGCAATCTCTATGATTCAAGTTGGTTCAGATGCTCAAGCAACTAAATTCCTTAAAGCTTTAGATGACCAGTTGCAAAGTGTCGGTGCAAAATTCGATATTTGCGACACTGTTACCTTAGATGACATGGAAGACATGAGTCTTGCAGATATATTAATGAATGCAATTACTGATTAATTAGTTCAAAGTCCAAAGTCCAAAGTCTAAATGTTTTGATTATTGACTATTGACTCTTGACTATTGATTAACTAGGAGAATTTACAAATGTTAGAAAATCGCGATTACACCTTAATTATCGACAAGAGCGGCAGCATGGCAACCCCAGATCAAAAGGGTAGCAAAACTAGATGGGTAGCTGCACAAGAATCTACTTTTGCTTTAGCTAGTAAATGCGAACAATTTGACCCGGATGGTATCACTCTTTATGTGTTTTCTGGAAGATTCAAGCGATACGAAAATGTGACGGCAAGCAAGGTGATACAAATTTTTCAAGAAAACGATCCCTCCGGTACTACTGACTTAGCAAATGTTTTAAAACACGCACTTGATAACTACTTTCAACGGAAATCTTCCGGTCAAACCAAGCCGAATGGAGAGACAATTTTAGTTATTACTGATGGTGAACCGGATGATCGCAAAGCGGTAATGAAGGTGATTATCGAAGCTTCAAGGCAAATGGAGCGCGATGAAGAATTAGCGATTTCTTTCATTCAAGTTGGTACCGATGCTCAGGCTACCCGCTTTCTCAAAGTCTTGGATGATGAACTACAAGGGGCTGGAGCAAAGTTTGACATCTGTGACACAATCACAATGGAAGATATGGAAGATTTGAGTTTATCGGAAGTGCTACTCAACGCGATTAATGACTAAGCATCGCCTTTACAGGATTTGAAACGATGGATTCTATTGATAAGCTGTTAGCTGAACTTAAAGCTGAATACGATTCAGCAGCTAAACCTCAACAGCAGCAGCCAAAACCAACTGTAGGAAAAACATTTATCCAATCGCCACAATCAGCATCTTTAATAGATAACCTTTTGGCGGAAGTTAAGGATGATTTTATTGAGAAGGATGCTGCTGAGGAGTTAAGAAAACAGCAAGAACTGCAACAACAGCGAATTCAACAAGAACAACTTAAAGTACAACAATTGGAGGCTTTGCAGAAGCAAGCTAAAGATTGGCTAAGTAAATTAGATCCATTTTCTGCTGAAGGACTTTGGTTTGAAAGATTTGCTGAAGGCTATTCCTCAAAGTTAGAAGCTGCGATTGAATATTTGCAAACCACTGAATAAATTATTTAATAATAATTAGGAATGAAGATTGAAGAGGGAAAAACTGTATGATTTTATTCTACAGTTGACAAGAGTGCATAAATATTATTTTGTCGCACCTATATAAGCGGAGCGGCAACTCGATTGACTAGACGCAAATAAGAATAATAAGAAAAGCAATTTTGTCAATAGTCTATTTTTTGTTATAACTGATAACTCTTCTATTCCCTATTAGCAATCCGCTCGCTATTTATTTGACCTAAATTTTGACCGAAATAATGCTGAACAGCCCACTCATGCATTGCATAAAGAATCGGTTGGAGACTTTCTCCTAAAGGTGTGAGTGAATATTCCACCTTTGGGGGAATTTGTGGGTAAATTTCTCGATGAATAATGCCATCTTCCTCCATTTCTCTAAGTTGCTGAGTAAGCATTTTTTGAGTAATTCCGGACAAGGCTCGCTGCAATTCGCCAAAGCGTTTGACACCTTGCATTAGTTCTCTAATAATCAACACCTTCCAGCGTCCGCCAATTACCTTTATGGTGGTTTCTACTTCACAAGTTAGCTTACTATCGTTTTCCGCTTCAGCTTTCATAGTTACTTTTTGGTAAGTATCTTACTTTTAAGTGCCTACTGTTCATATTAGCTTTATATGGTTTAAATTCCAGAAGGAAGAAACCGTGTATATGAGAGTGAAAGCTAGAATTGCTCAAGCTTTGGTTTCTCTCAATTACCTAGCGCAACGAAGCAATTTAAATTTTAACGGAGATTAATTGATGACACATATCCTCCATATTGACTCTAGTCCTCGTGGCGATCGCTCTTTTTCACGCAAGTTTTCCTATGAGTTCATCACATCCTGGAAAAGCGCTCATCCTGGTGATACAGTCGCTTACCGCGATTTGGGTCACAATCCCGTCCCTCATGTAGACGAATCGTGGATTGCTGCGGCTTTTTCACCACCGCAAGCACGTACCCCGGAACTCAATCAAGCGATTAAAATTTCCGATGAATTGGTAGATGAGTTTCTCGCAGCCGATCGCTATGTTTTCGGTGTACCGATGTACAACTTTAATGTACCATCTACCTTGAAAGCTTATATTGACCAAATTGTTCGCGTCGGTCGTACCTTCGCTGTTACCGAACAAGGTGCTTTTCAGGGCTTAGTTGCAGGTAAAAAGATGCTGATTATTACGGCTCGTAGTGGTAGCTTTAAGCCGGGAAGTCCTGCCGCACCATATGATTATCAAGAACCGTATCTGAGAGCGGTTTTTGGGTTTATAGGCATTACGGACGTTTCCTTCATCAATGTGGAAAATCTCGGTGTGGATGAAAATATGCGCTCCTTATCTCTTGGTCAAGCTCAAGAGGCGATCGCCCAAGCTGTAACTAGTTGGTGAAAAAGCCCAACCGACAATAATCCCAATTGTTCGCGTTAGTACTACAATTAAATTGTCTGCCCCTCTCCGATACGGAGAGGGGTTGGGGAGAGGTTCTTCAAACTCCCCTTTATATACAAAACAATATTCAAAAAACGCGTGTACCCGTTGTTCCGCTCATCCTAAGAGCGAAAATTTATGGCGGCATCTTTGGCTAGTCCTGCTTTGGAAATTGAAGCAACAGCCAGGAAGGGGAGACTCGCAATAATTAACCAGCAAGCCAAAGTTTATTATGCTTGATTTAGCACGAATTTGAGTAAGCAATAGTTCGTGTTTAAAGAGTCTTAATACAAATAATAAAATAACTGCGATCGCGGAACTATTAGTCATGGTAGTATTACGGATATTGCACAGTATTAAACTTTGCAATATTTTTACATTTACTAGGTAATTTATGAAGCTTCTGTTAAGAGCAACGTAACTGGGTGCAGCTTTCGCCTCACTTACACCCTCGACGGCGAGTGCGGCGATTTTTTATGTCACCAGTATACTCAATGCTTATCAAAAGCTTACTTTGTTACACATCGGCTAAAGGCATCAAGTGAAGTGACACACATCAACCAAAAATACCTGCCAAGTAGACAAAGGTTGAAGCGTGAGTCTTTGCTGTTTGATGTCACCGGGAGCAGTAAGTTAGCTTTCTCTCAATCAACAACAGGATAATTTAGCATGACTACAATAGCAACCAAAATAGCATTTTCTGTTCTAGGAGCAGCAGGAATTAGTCTTTTGTCTTTGGCACCAGCCAGTGCCGTCATCTTCGTAGAACCGATTGTGACGACGCAGAATCAGGACATCATAAATACGGGGAGAAACCCAAGAAGGCTTGGACCAGAAATACAACCTGGGCAAGTAATAGAATATGGTGTTCCAGATTTCGCTAACAACTTACTAAATGCCACTGGGCAGAATATCGGCAGCTTCGTCTTTAAATTAGAAACGCTGTCTTATAGTAATCCGAATTCGACTCCAGCGTTTAATAACGAGCCGGTGCAGTGGGGAGATGTAGATGGAGATGGGAAAATTGGTTTATCTAATATCCCAGGTTCCCAGGATATCTTTAAAAACATCACCCTCGCAGGTGACACCATCACTTTTAGTGGTGGCGTTATACCGGACGGCACTGTGTTTTACAATCTATTCAGAACCCAGCCCGATCTCAGACCAGGTACGGGGATAATTCCAGCAATACCTGCGGAAATCACTGATCGAGATGGACCGATTAGTGTAAGTAGTTATTACACTACCGCCGTTCCTGAACCTTCATCGGCGTTAGGTGCTTTGGCGCTTGGTGCTTTAACTATAGGCTGGCAATTGAAAAAGCACAATAAAAAACAAACGTTAGCCAGCAAAGCTGTCAAAATCTGAATCAGAAATTAGGTATTGGCAATTGGTGATTAGGGATTGGGAAAATTCTTCTACCAGTACCCAATCACCAATACCCAATACCCAATTCATAGTCCTCAACTAAATTTGTACCGGATTGAAAAACTTGTTCCAAACTGTGTTTAAGGTTTGTTTTAGCTGATGCTTGCGATGCCATTTCTGGAAAGCAATTTCATATTCTTCGCTGTTAGTTTGATAGGTATTCCAAAAATCAAGTCCTATTCCCAGTCCCCAGAATAGTAAAATGTAAAGCGACCAGGCAAGACCGCCACCACCAACCAAATCCACCAGCGTCAAAACACTATTAACAATTGCATAATTACCAAAACGCTTCTTGAATCTTCCTTGGCGATAGAGGTTAAAAGCTTGACGCTGTTGCATTTCTCCCTGTTTGCCTAACCAATCGCGTTCTGCTAGTTTTAAAGACTCAGGAGGAATTTCTAACTCGGCGGCGATTTCTAACAGTTGATCGTAAGAAAATTCTTTGTCTTTGTCGTCCGCTTGACGGGCGATCGCTAAATGAAGAATTTGCTGCACATCTTCTTGATTATAGAAACGGGTGACTTTAGATTCAGAAGCTGTCATAATTCTGTCTCTTGTATTACTTTTAATAAAGTTTTTTTACCCGATTGATGTTTAGCGAGAAGTTTGATCGGCGGAAACCTCCGAGCAAAGCTTCGGTAGTTACGCCACCACCATCAGGATTATTTCCATTATCCTTAGGCTAGCAAATATAAATGTTGCTGTGGGTACGGATTTTATGCCATCCACACAGCAATTTATGAGAAAGCGATGTCTGAACGCGTCTACCCACGAGTGGTAATTATCGGGAATTGAAAGACGCA
This sequence comes from uncultured bacterium, assembly GCA_964245695.1. Taxonomy (GTDB): domain Bacteria; phylum Cyanobacteriota; class Cyanobacteriia; order Cyanobacteriales; family Nostocaceae; genus Hassallia. The sequence continues at coordinate 19,592 of CAXTNZ010000103.1, forward strand.
GCCGATTCAGTAGAAAACTGTTTTTTCAGATTTTCTGGCTGTGTCACCGCCAAATATTGATCTGCCATTTCTGGGGTAAGCAGTTCTAACATGACTTTGTTTTCCAACCAGAACTCAATCACATCGAATAGAGAGTTACGGTTACAACGCAACGCCCGCCAACCTTCACGTTTTGCAATCTGTTCTATTTCTTCCTGAGTCTTTGTGACAGAAATGGCTGCATGGGTAGCTATAAACTGAGAAGAGTTAGCAGCGTGTGCAAACTTGCATTGCTCTTCACCCTCACCAGGTATTAGCTGAGTTTCCAACGGATAAATTTCAATACCTGTCCCGTATTCATCGAGAGGAAAAACCATAAAGCTACCTGGGTGAGGAAAAAATGGAACAACTTGCCCATTCCAGATTTCAGCCAGAACTTGTGCAACATGTTGGGGGTTTTGAGCAGAAATAGAAATGTGATGAATCATATGAAAAGTACACTTTTTGTAATACAAGATTGACTATGATCGTCAAATCGATCTTAGTCAATGTCTACAACTTATGGTGTGAACTTTCCAGATAGGTTCCACGGAAAAATATAGCTTTTATCTTTGCTTGCTTTTCACCCTCTTTTTCTCACCTTTAGGTAGGGGCAAGACTTTGATGAGCGCTCGCTCAATGCTAAGAAAGATAAATGAAAAGCTTGACCCCTGGAGCAAACTAGCGCCGCGCACCCACTTCCGCTATATTATTGAAGCTTTAAGTTCCCAGAAGTTAGCCGTGTATCGAGTTTTGAAGTGCTTGTCGGACTGACTACAGTAACTTCTCCCTGTGCAGTTCTATTAACAAAGTAGGTCATTCCCCGTACAAATTATCGTCAATATTGGGTTCTCATATATATAAAATTTTTTAAATTTATGTATTATTACTGAAGATATTTTTCCGAAAAAGTACGATTATTGAATTGGTTTTTTAATAAATAACTTGACAGAAAGTGTATAATAAACTGTCTTGATTATTTATTATTGATTAGCTAAGTTTATACTCCCCTTAATGGTAAACAGGTTCACATAATTAGGAGAATAATTATGGCTAAAGTCAATCCAGCGCAGCTAGAGAAAAACTTGAACGAAGTTGACTACCCAATTAGTAAAAAAGACTTGATTAAACATGCCGAACTAAAAGGTTTCGATGAGGTAGTCCTTCGGACTTTGAAGCAGTTACCTTCAAAACAGTATGAAACGATAGTAGACTTGAACATAGCTATCGACAATATCCAATAATCGTGCTTGATACCTCGATAGTTAGACTCATCTGCGAAGAAAAACAGAAGCTAGAGTAGTTGATTAGACGATATTATCGGTAAGGGTGGTTGAGCCGCTAAAACTCGGACAATTCCAAACATCAATTAGTAATAAATTTACTGGCGGCGTATACCAAGCGCCAGCCCAGTTTTTTATACGGCTCATCCCAACCCTTACCGATGCCTGGGGAAGATTAGGCTTGTTTTATTCCCGGATGACCGTTTTCAACTATTTTTGAAGCACGGGTACTGATTGTACCAGATTCGGTTGTCACGTCTGACATGACCTGATAGTCCGCCTGCCAGTTTGTGGGAGTAACTAGACAACGGACATACCCCCGTTGACCGTTGTAAAACTTAATGTGCGGGTTGTCTGGTAGGTAGGCTTCAACCGTGGAACTCGTGTCTGCCCCATCTCCACCGGTGCTAATCGAGGTACAAACAAATTCACTGCCGACTGTAGCCGATTCTGGGTTATCAAAGTCAGCTTTTAGATCCATTGCCCAGTTGGAATGCACATCCCCTGTTAAAACCACTGGATTAGAGGGTTTGCGCTGTTCCAAGAAACGTAGCAGGCGATCGCGCGAAGCCAGATATCCATCCCACTTATCCATGCTAAAAGTTGCGCCTTCCCCTGGTGTCAAGTCTCTCTGAGCAACTATAACCTGTTGAGCCAGAATGTTCCATTGAGCCTCTGAGCGATCTAAACCGCGTAATAGCCAATCTTCTTGACGCTTACCAGTAATCGTTGCTGAGGAGTCAAAGTTCTCTGGGCAACGTTCCTTGGTACCATCTCCACAGGGCTGATCTGTGCGATACTGGCGGGTATCTAGCACATGGAAGGTCGCCAATTTACCGAAAGAAAGCCGACGGAAAAGTTGCATATCAGGTCCGTTGGGTCGCGAGAAGGGGCGTAGCGGCATATGTTCATAGTAAGCCTGATAAGCAGCCGCCCGCCGCTGTAAAAAGACTGAGCGGTCTTGATCCGGTTCATTATCGACTTCCGAAATGTCGTTGGCGTAGTTATTTTCCACCTCATGGTCGTCCCAGGTAACAATCCAGGGAAACGCCGCATGAGTTGCTTGTAGATTTGCATCAGTTTTGTAGAGGGCGTGACGGTTGCGATAATCTTCCAGAGTGACAATTTCCGGACTATTGTGCTGTCTGACACGATTTGCTGTGATTCCTCCCTCATAGATGTAGTCACCTACATGCACCACTAGGTCGAGGTCTTCCTGTGCCATATATTTGTATGCTGTGAAGTACCCCTGCTCGTAGTGCTGGCAAGAGGCAAGTGCAAAGGCAAGTTTACTTACGTCGCTACCTGCTCTTGGAGCAGTACGAGTCTTACCAATCGGGCTGGCTTCAGTGCCAGATATGAATTGGTACCAATACCAACTGTTGGGTTTGAGCTTTAACAGCAGCAGCCCCGCGCTCTACCCGAAGGGTGAGCGTCGGGAA
>CAXTNZ010000104.1:0-22163 GCA_964245695.1 uncultured bacterium
CCCCTCTCCTCTTCCCCCACTTCCCTTCTCTGGGCGACTATTGCCCGTCGTCAAGGTTTATTTTCTTTACATTACGCCCCAATTGAACTAGGGAAAATACTCTTGCCCATATGGAATCGGCAACCTGTAGTGTTAATTGGCAGCGCCTTGGAACCAGAAACTGAGGCTCCCATCTTCCGTCAGCGCTTGGGGTTGGATGATTTAACTTGCTTGAAGTTCTCTTCTGATAGCCAAACAGAAGCGATTCAACTATATTTGCCCCATAAGTTGCCTCTACCGAATACGCCAGAATTTCAATCGGCATTTATTCACAAAGTCCGGACGCTGCTTTGTTTAAGTGCTACTGCGCCAGGATTGATAGTCATACTTGTGGGGGATGTGCCATTGAAGGCTCAGGTGGGGGCAATTTTGGCATCTGAGTTTGGTTCGCGGGTGCAGGTAGAAAAAACTTGTTTGGATGAAAATGGTATTTTAGTCAGCGGTTGGGAATTTTGGCGAGAACATCAAAGTGTCTTGCCTTCACCTCAGCTTTTAATTATTGCGACTTTGCCTTTGCCATCTTTAGAAAATCCCTTGGTTGCTGGAAGGGTGGATTATTATAAGCGATCGCATCAAGATTGGTTTCGTTTGTATTTGTTACCGACGGCTTTGAATGAATTGCAACGGGCAATCGCTCCGGTGCGAGAAAGTCAAGGCATCGTTGCTTTACTTGATAGTCGCGTGGTTAACCGTAGCTACGGCACTCAAGTTTTAGCGGCACTTAGTCCCCTAGCACGTATTAACTATCTTGATCCCAGTTTGTTTTCCACTGCCAATGAGGAAAATTCTACATAGTCGTTTTGGCTATTTACGTTTTGTCAAGCGGTAGTGATCGCTCTTGAGCGCAAAAGTTATCATCAGCCATAGAAGTCATTCCATACTACTGAATCAGCTATTGTGCATCACATGCACAAATACAGTCACATTTTTAATGAGCGAATTATTGATTATGGGTGAAGCAAAGCGTCGTAAAACTGCACTGGGAGAAAAATACGGTCAAGAAACTCGGATTTTGCCGTGGGTTCCCATTACCAAAACTCAATCCGAAAAATTTGTCCAATGGTCTACTCGCGGTGCCTGGATTGGCATTGTCCTTACAGTTATCGCCTGGATAACAATCCGTTTTGTTGGTCCGGCTTTCGGTTGGTGGGAAGTCGTCTAAATCTATAGCGGTTCTCCTGCACAATCAAATACACCGCTTGCGAAGAATGTAGAGCACGTAAATGTAAAGTCTCTACAGACTTGTATTGCACGCAATTCCCGAAGCGCTATAGTGATTGCATAATTTTCAAAACAAAGACAGCTGGAGTAGCCCCAGCTGTCTTTAACGTTTTATAAGAAATTGCGGATTAGGGGGCGACTCTTTACTAGGAAAATTTTCGTGAAAACCCCACGCTTGGGGTGGGCGGATTTCTTCCAAGCGTCCCTAATACGTTGTACCCAGTCGCTTTATTTGTGCCCACGTATTGCTCAGGACTTGACTACTTTCTACTCACAATCAAATTTTTTGTATCTAATACTACTTTTAATCTATCTACTCAATAAGAATTTTTGTATCTTATGCAACTGTTTAACCATAATTCCAAAAAAGGCTGAAAAACATGCCGATATGGCAACATGGCGTTTGTAACTTTAGTTATTCTCAGTGAGAAGTCTATGGTTTTTGGGTTCTAGATGAGACTCGTCCGGAAATTACCAATAGGTCTTTCCCTATACGGGTTTTACCTTAATTACGGATAAATTTATTTAGGATTGTTGATTAGGGACGTTTACTGTACATCCGATCCCAGATTGAAAACCTAAAATTTGCCCGCTCATCTACTAAGCTGGACATATCCTGGATATTTGGGCTTAGTGCATCCGATACTTGGGCGATGCCAAATCTTTGTTAGACGCGGCACAAGCTAACCACGTCATAAAAAGGGATAAACAAGACTTGAAGCGGCATTAGAGCCTGTGCTGATGCTTAATTTGGCTGTAAGTTACCGATAAAAATGCAATATGTCTCTTTTGTGTAGTAAACAAGTGCCAAATTTGCGTTACTCTTAAAGCGGATCGCCTAAGTCGTGCATCTACTCTGACAGAAAGGTAGAAAGACACTCATTAATTTTCCTATTCTGTCCGATATTTTGAATCTGCAAACTGAATATTTTGATACGTAACGACAAGGAGTTATGTACTACCCTTAGCAAGGTAGCCACTTCCGACTCAACAAGCATCTGGAAATTGTAATCAATAGTTTACAATACCAGTTGATGAGAAAATAATTAAGAAAATATAAAACCGAGTCAAATAACTGTGGTGTTTGGAGGACAAACGTGTTTCTAAGACTAGCGCAACAACATCGGCAATTCGTCCAAGACTTAGTAATGAACCTAAAAGCCTTGGCTACTGTACTAGAGCGACGAGGTTATCTTGCGTCCTGCTATACCTGCGGCGACCAGATGAATAGTGCTTCTTTTATGGTTAGCTTGGGCGACAACCATCTGATTCGCTTTTTAGTGTCCGATTACGGCATCACTTGGACTGAGATGCGGGATGACCGCGAATTAATGAAGTTAGAGGGCGCGGAGGCAATTAACCAGTTACAGGAACTTGCCAACATTGTCAAGCAATTTACGCCAGCCTCTACAGGTAATAAAGCTCTCGCCAAGAAGTTTTAAGGATTTGTGTCTCTAATGGGGTACGCACAAAAACTTTCCCAAGGTGGATGTCAACTTGTGAACTGCTTACAGGTAATTGGGAAAAAGGTAATTGCTGCTTGTAGCATCATCCATTACCTCAAGCCCAATACCTGAGAGTGATTGGTTCTAAAGGACGCTGCGATGCGGAAACGTGGAATGCCCATGAAAACCTGATGGCAGCAAACTTTACTGTTGCTTATACACCGGAAACTAGACTAAAGGGGTGCAATCATTAACAGAGGCAAGCATAAATTGTTGGTATAACTCACATTTGCCTTCTGCCTGTAAGACAGATGTGAGTTAAAAATTTTGTCAACGGCATGTGATTGACACACACCCGAAAAGCGGAACAGCGGAACACAGAAGCACTACCAACTGTTAATAATCGTTTTATTTATACAACAATGCCTACACTTTAGACTTGTTCACAATTATAAATCTATCTTAGGAAATAATTTGTAAAATTTTGCATTTCCTTTTTGGGTGGGTTTTTCTGTTGTGAATTGTCAATAGCTTAGCTTCTAGTTGTTACAACCCATTGCCAATTAAAATGAAGGGTGCCCAATAGTAGGGGTGACTTAGGCTACCGCCGACAGGTGCGGATATTTTGTTAGTGCCGTTTTGCTGTTTAGTTTCAGGCGATTTACCTGTGATTATAGCAATTTGCGCTTGTCTCAAGGCTTCAGCTTTTGTCAGCTTACCTGAAGGTATTAAGCTATAAAACGCACTCATTAAAGCTTGCGTACCGCCGTCATCGACAGCCCATAATGAAGCGATCGCAGCTTTAGCGCCAGTCTTTTGCATTTGATAGCCAAAGCCCAAAATTTCATCGCCGTTACCTAACTTGCCTCCCAAGCCGGTTTCACAGGCACTCAACACTACCAAATCTACACGGGGAAGTGACCAAGTAGCGATATCTCTGAGGTTAACGCGATCGCCATTCCCAAATAATATAAAGGAATCTTCTGGCTTACCGACCACAAAGGCTGCATGAGTTGCAAAATGGACAATCGTATAGTCATCCATTTGCGGCACAGTCGCGGTAGGGGAAAAAGCGTTGTCTAAAAGTTTCTTAGTTCCGGGAACCGCATCTGCTAAATTTTGCACTTCCCGCGCCGCAAAGGGTAAACCGGAAAATGCAACTCTTCGATTTCCCATTGGAACTTGATAACTACCTTTAGTAAAAGCACCAGCTAAAATCCGCAATTGAGATTCGGGTTGGGTGTTAAAGTTAGTCAAGCTGGCGGCGGTGATGTGATTGACACTGTAGCGTTGCACTAACCATTGCGTGCCATCATATAAAGCCGCTAGAGGAATGTAGCGCAACTGGTCATCTGGTGCATAAATTAGAGTTTGGGCATTTGCTTGCTTCAAGTCGCCTTCTATCGGTTTGATTAACCAGTCATACAACTGGCGTGCGGGTTTTTTGACATCACGACTGGGATTTTCTAAAGAGGAGCGCAAAGCAGCAATTGTTTGGTTGAGGGTTTCTTGTTTCACAGCAACGGTGCGATGAATTGGCGGGGAATCGGGAGTTACCACTATTATTTCCAAGCTATCTTTTAAAACTAGTGGATAGATAAGGACAGCTTTTTGGGGCAATCGCGCCAAATTATCCCGAATCTCGTTGAGACTTTCCAAATCCAAATTTTGCCGTCTAGCTGTGCGGTTAATTTGCTCCACCTGTTCCTTGACAGCGGGACTGGCGATAAAATCGTTAAATTGATCCAACAGTTGCTGCTGATTTGTCACCAGTTGGGCGACGCGTTGTTTTTGTTGAGGCGATCGCTTCTCAGGGGCAATTTTACGTAGTGTTGTTAATTCTTTACCCAGTGCAACCGCACCATCCAGGGTTTGCTCCAATTTTTCTTTAACGGGTTTTTCTGATGGCGCTATTTCCATGCCTTTAGCAGTCAGTTGATTACCAGGCACATTCTGGAAATACCCCTCCAATTCTTCGACTTTGAGTAAATCGATAGCCCGTTCCGCTTCTTGCACACGTCCCTGTTTGAGCAACTTGTCACCCAAAATGCGATATGTCTGGGCAACCGTTATGCTGTAGGCATCTGGTTGCGGTCCAGCAAGCAATTCCGGAGTTAGGCGCGCTTTTTCGCGGTTAATTAAGCAATGCTTGTAGAAAAAAGCTGCTAAATCTGGTTTGTTTTGGACATCGAAGAGATAACCGATATTGCTGTAAGTTTTGCCAAGTTGAACGCGATCGCCCAATTCTCTGTTTATAACTAAAGCTTGCTGATAAGATTTGAGTGCTTGGGGATACTGACGTTCTTTTTGATAAACTCTGCCGATATTGTTCAGCGTCACCGCTTCCCACCAGCGTTCTCCCGTGTCTGTGGTAATGACTAACGCTTTCTCCAAAGTCTGCAAGGCTTGTTGAGCGCGACCTGTATCTGATAGTTTGATAGCCTCTGCGTTTAGCCTGTTGATTTGGGATTGACTATTGTTCTGGCGTAAAGCCTGAGCGAGTTCTCTGTGATTATACTTGTTTATTGCATTGGAAGTTACTTCCTCATTTTCTGAGAATATTGTCCCACAACCTGAAAGCATCAGCAAAGTAGGAATAAGAAAACTGAAATAATTAAGAAGAGGGCGCATAAAAAACCCTCTCCTTTTTTGGTTAGTGTGGATTTTATAGTACTTACGCATTGACATAAAATGTATTATGGGCGTTCAACCCTAAATTATTTGCTAAAGGTCAGTGAAACTTGTTTGCTGACTTCTCGATTCTTAATTAATAAGCGTCAGCAAAATCAACTTATGCACTTTTGGGATAGAAATAGAGATAACCATATATTTTGACAGGCGTGCAACCGTGCTGTTATTGCAGTGTTGTTGACTCACACAACTGCCTATTTGTAAAATGCGTAAATTGTAGATTATAAACGAATAAGTTGTACAAGGCGACTAATTTTTATACTATTCCAGATGTGGAAAATCTATAGCATCTGCTAAGAAAACTTAAAATGTCTGAAGAAAAACCAAACCAACCACAACTACAGCCAACCAGTGCCATTGATCGTCCAACGTTGAGGGCATTTGAGAATTGGTTTGAATATCCTATCAGAGTGCAACCTCACCACACTGACTATGGAGGTATTGTTTGGCATGGTTCCTACATTGCCTGGATGGAAGAAGCGCGGATAGAATGCTTACGATCAATCGGTATTGAATTTGCGGATTTAGTAGCTTTAGGCTGTGATTTACCAGTTGTAGATTTGTCGGTGCGCTATCATCGTGCAATTCGCTTAGGTATGACAGCAGTCGTCAAAACCCGCATGAGTGAGGTAACTGGCGTTCGCATTAATTGGGATTATGCAATTGAATCGCCGGATAGGCAAGAGTTATATGTTAGTGCCAAGGTGACGTTAGTGGCAGTGGATCGCGAAAGAGGTAAGATTATGCGTCAGTTGCCGGCAAGTGTTCAGGATGCATTGGCAAGGCTTTCAGGATCAATAAGTAATTGACAAGGAAAGTTGTTAATTGTTTGCCGGATTGCTAATTGCTATTTCTTGCCATGTATCTGCGACAAAGTTTGAGGCAAGTGAATTATTTGATTCCAAATATCTTGAGGAGTAATGCCATAACTTATTTGTAATAAAACAACGATCGCCGCAATAGTCATCGCACTGCTTACGGTCGTTTTTACTATCTTCACTAATATTGTGAATACTATCCACGCTACAATCAGGGCAACGAGCATATTTATTAATTCCTTGAAAATAGCTTTTGTTTAACAGGGTATTTATTGAGAAACGTGAAATTTTACTTTTGGTAACCATTACTGCGGCGAGCGCTCTGGCACGCAAGTTAAAATAGTTACTATAATCAAGCTTTTTATACTTGGGCTTTTTTGTGTAATTGTCCTGCGCTTAATAATACTGGAAAACGCTTTGAAAAACGGTATGCAAAGTAACTTTTTATTAAGGAAATAATTATAATTTCCTCTGGTTATATTTCAGGTATGAATGAAGTTTGCTTCCTGAATATCAAAAATCTTAGCTAAAGCGTTCAGAGTTAACTGGATATCGGTAATAGCGCTACTACTCTCGCCAGTTTCATAGCATTGGCTCACCTCATCAAGTTGTTCAATCAAGGCATAAAATGGTGCGTTACACTACGTTACGCACCCTAGTAAATTAAGATTGACTTTATAAATCCGCTTAACGCAGAGAAATTATACGTGAGCGATTTTCTAAATTTTCACTATTCGCCAAAACTTCTTGTCTAGCCCATTTATCTGCTGCCACAATATCATCTAAAGAAGGATTGGCAGAGTTATCATTTGAAAAGCGATCGCACACTGATTCAATACACCGAGGAATATCTAAAAAGCGAATTTTCTCTTCTAAAAACAACGCTACAGCTTGTTCATTTGCTGCATTTAATACAGCCGGCATAGATCCGCCAGCTTTACCTGCTGCATAAGCCAATTTCATGCAAGGATACTTTTGATGATCTGGTTCACGGAAAGTTAAATTTCCCGCTTTCACCAAGTCTAGCTGTTCCCAATCAGTGTAGATGCGCTCTGGAAAAGATAAAGCATACAGTAGAGGTAAGCGCATATCAGCCCAACCTAATTGAGCTAAAACTGAGGTATCTTGCAACTCAATCAGCGAGTGAATAATGCTTTGGGGATGAATGACAATATCAATATTTTCATAATCCATCCCAAATAGGAAGTGAGCCTCAATTACTTCCAATCCCTTATTCATCAAGGTGGCAGAATCTACTGTAATTTTACGCCCCATCGACCAATTCGGATGCTTGAGAGCGTCAGCAACCGTCACTTCTGCTAACTTTGCTACATCCCAATCCCGGAAAGCACCACCAGAGGCGGTGAGCAAAATCCGCCGCAAGCCACCTTTTGGAACACCTTGCAAGCACTGAAATATAGCAGAATGCTCAGAATCTGCTGGTAGTAATTTAACTTTATGTTTCTCAACTAACGGTAGAACTACAGGAGCGCCGGCGATGAGAGTTTCTTTGTTCGCCAAAGCGATATCTTTACCAGCTTCAATAGCAGCGATGGTGGGTAGCAAACCAGCACAACCAACGATACCCGTGACAACCGTTTGGGCTTCACCGTAGCGAGCGACTTCGATCACTCCAGCCTCCCCAGCCAGTAGAATTGGTTGGGGAGCAAGGTCTTTTATCGCTTCTTTCAGTGCTGGTAATTTCTCTTCTGCACAAATCGCTGCTATACTCGGTCGAAACTGCCGAATCTGGTTCGCCAGCATTTCCACATTGTTCCCAGCTGCCAATCCGACAATCCGAAACTGATCTGGGTACTGGGTGACAATATCTAAAGTCTGAGTACCGATAGAGCCAGTGGAGCCAACAAGATTAATCGCTTTCATATTTGTTTAATATTTAAAGACAACTTTACTATAAATTGGTTGGGACGACCGAAGAGCAGCAATTAGATAATATTCTGCTTTTGAGCGATCGCATGAAGATAAAAAAAGCCTTTTTATTGCCTGGTTACAGATGGAAGTATGAGGAGGCATCAAAAAAGTTGTATGGATGACTTTTTTACTTATCAAGGCAGAGGAATGTGGTGTGCGTAATGTTACTTTTAAATGGCTGTAATACAGCCATAGATACGAGGTGGCAAAAAGGAGGCTGTTCAAACACTCATGCTTATGGCTAAAGTTGACATAGTTATAAAAAAAGTTTTATGTAAAAATGACTTCCTCTTTCCAGCAGCGATGTGGCTTACCAGCCGAATGTTGATTTGGACTGAGATGTTGCTGGTTGCGCCAAATCTGCCCACACCAGCAGATGGGATTACTCCCGGATTTGGCTGGGTAGTATTTGATGCCTGGGATAGTGTACATTACCGAGCGATCGCTACTTCAGGTTATGAATTCCTCGATGATGGTAAGCAACACAATCTTGCTTTCTTTCCCCTATTTCCCTTAATGATCCGGGGAGTCATGAGTGTTGGTTTGCCGTTTGAAGTGGCAGGCACACTGGTGAATAACTTAGCATTTTTGGCAGCCCTTTACTACTTGTACTTTTGGGTGCAAGAGCATTATGGTAAAGACTCTGGGCGATGGGCTACTGCTGTGGTGGCTTGGTGTCCGTTTTCGCTGTTTACAGCGGTAATTTACACGGAAGGGCTGTATTTATTACTCAGTACAGCGGCTTTACGAGCCTTTGATAAACAGGAATATGGCTGGACTGCTTTTTGGGGTGGAATGGCGACAGCAACACGTCCAACGGGGATAGCGTTGATTCCGGCGTTGGCGATCGCCTCCGTGAAACAACGTAGACCGCCCATTGCCTACATTGCTGCTTTATCCACCGCTATTGGATTACTTTTGTTCAGTGTTTATTGTGCAATTTATTTTGGTCACCCTTTAGCGTTTATCCATGCACAACGAGGATGGCGACCTTCTCTTGGGTTTGATTGGCAAGGTTGGTTGAACATGCTGATGCAAATTGCACTTGGCACAACCAATTGGAAACATGTCGGAATTAAAGACCCCTTACATCCCCTATTGTTTACCATTATTGTCGGCGGTGGTTATCGTTTATGGCGCTTCCGGAAACATTTGACTTCTCTGAAAGTGGTCTACGGCTTTTACGCTTTAGTTTTATTTTGGTTGCTACTGGCAGATGATTGGTTGATCTATAACTTGCTCAATGCCGTCACATTTTTGGGTGGCGGCTATTTGTTATGGCGCTTACGCAAGCAACTGACCCCGGTGACCGTTATTTATGGCTTTTGTGGTCTAGGTTTACTGCTAGCCTCTGGAGGTACGATTTCCTTGGGTCGTCTAGCATACGGTATTGTGCCGCTGTGTGTAGCCCTAGGTGTGTTGCTATCTCGCCATCCTAGAATGGCATATATAACGTTAGGCTTGTTTGCTACATTACTTGCCAAGCTAGCTGTAAGATTTGCCCAACAAGTATGGGTAGGGTAAAAGCTAAAAAGATTTTGATGCGATTAGGTTTATTTGTTAACAAAGTAGTAATTTGGTGTGAGATATTTGGATGATTAAGGAGAAGCATCTAGTTAGCGAGCGCTTATTTTTTCCAACAGCAATGTGGCTATGTAGCCGAATATTAATATGCATTGCTATGTTGTTGATTGCCCCTTTACTTCCCGCACCGCCAAACGGCGAAATTGCCACAGTTAGTTGGGATGTTTTTTCAGCTTGGGATAGTGGTTGGTATCAAAAAATTGCAACTTCTGGCTATGAATATCTCAATGACAGTAAGGAGCATTCTGTTGCCTTCTATCCCCTTTTTCCCTTATTAAGTCGTGTAGTTATGAGCCTTGGCTTGCCCTTTCAAGTTGCAGGCACAGTGGTGAACAATCTGGCATTTTTAGGGGCGCTGATTGTTTTGTACAGTTGGATAAATGAGCGTCATGGCATCAGCGCGGCACGATGGACAACAGCTGTGTTGGCGTGGTGTCCACTGTCTTTATTTGGTAGTGTGACTTACTCCGAAGGGCTGTATTTGTTGTTCAGTACAGCGGCTTTACGAGCCTTTGATAAAAAACAATATGGTTGGACAGCTCTTTGGGGTGCCATAGCTTCTGCGGGGCGTCCAACCGGAATAGCGCTCTTTGTGGCGTTTTTGGTTGTGACTTACTTTGAACGCAGAGGAGCGATCGCCTATGTTGCCAGTTTAGCTGCTGGTGGCGGTTTGTTTCTCTACAGCCTGTATTGCCAAATTCAATTTGGCGACGCTTTGGCATTTTTTCATGCACAAAAAGCATGGCGTCCAACACTCGGCTTTGATTGGCTGCATTGGTGGAAAATGCTCATGCAAATAGTCGTGGGTATAACTAATTGGAAATCAGGTTATATAAAAGACCCTTGGCACCCGCTGCTGTTTGCCCTCATTGCTGGTAGCTTTTATTTAGTATGGCGCTTCCGTAAACAGTTAGGTTCTACCAAGGTGGACTATGGCTTTGCTTGCTTGGGATTCTTTCTGTGGTTGTTAGCAGGTGATCCTTTAACTAACGTTGTGATGATTTTTGGTGGTGCTTATTTGTTATGGCATCTTCGCGCTGAACTCAGCCTGATTACTTTTGTTTACGGCTTTTGCGGTGTTGGGATGCTGCTAGCGTCTGGAGGTACGATTTCACTGAATCGTTTGGCTTACGGTATTGTATCTCTGTCAGTGGCGCTTGGTGTGCTGCTGGCTCGTCATCCTCGCTGGGGACGCGTAGTTATGGGCTTTTTTACACTGCTACTAGCAAGTTTCTCCGTGCGGTTTTCCCAAAATTTGTGGGTAGCTTAAAAGCAAACAAAGGCAATAGGTTAATGTATGTGATAGCAACTTGGTGTTAGCTGAAGTGGGAAAAAAACTGATTAAGAAAAGTGTAGTTGGTTGGATGGTTGGCGTGAGTGCCTTAATTTTATTTGGGTGCAGCAGTTTACGACACGCGCTGTTTCAATCAGCAAGCTGGGATTTAGGAATTTTCGATCAAGCTGTTTATTTGATTAGTCAAGGGAAATCCCCAATCTCCTCATTTTTAGGATTTCACATTCTTGGGGATCATGCCGCTTTGGTATTATATCCTTTGGCATTGCTGTATAAAATTTACCCCAGCGTTCATTGGTTGTTTGCCGTGCAAGCAACTGCCTTGGCTGTGGGTGCGTTGCTAGCCAGTCGTATTGCCCGTCAAGCTGGACTTGTGGCGCATCAAGCAGTAGCGATCGCCGCATACCTATTGTATCCGTTAATATTTAACATTAATCTCTACGACTTTCATCCGGAAGCGATCGCCTTACCTGCGCTTTTGGGGGCAATATTGGCGGCGCGTCTGGGACAACTTGGCTGCTTTTGTGTCAGCATTGTCCTCGTTTTCGGATGTAAGGCGGTATTATCACTGACAATTGCCGCAATGGGAATCTGGCTGCTGGTGTTTGAGAAAAAGCGGCTTTTTGGGGCGATCGCTCTTTTTGGTGGTATCTGTTGGTTTGTGGTTGCTTGTGGCAGCATCATCCCCTATTTTGGCGGGGAAGCCGCAGCAGTTGCGCGTCATCTCCCGCGCTATAGCTATCTGGGCAACTCCTTTGCCGAAATAGCTCAAAATCTGCTACTCAAGCCAAACCTGCTACTGGGACAAATTTTTTCTTTCAATACTCTGGAATATTTAGCTTTGCTGCTTGCGCCTTTGATTTGGGGACTTTCACCTCGACACCTCGCGCCTTTGGTAGGTGCTATTCCCACATTCATGTTAAATATTCTCGCCAATACAGATCAGCAAAGAAATTTAGTACATCAGTATTCTTTACCAATCCTGCCTTTTTTGTTATTAGCTGTGATAAATAGCCTTGCGGCTGATCAAGGATGGTTGCGAAATCCACGAGGAATTATCATTTGGTCTTTGGTAGCTTTTTTAGCTTTAGCTAAATACGGCTATTTCTGGTCACTTTATCTAAATTCGCTGGATACATGGCAAGCTACACGAGAAGCGATCGCTCTAGTTCAAACTCAAGATGGTGTCGAAAAAGGTGTTTATACCACTGCGGAGATTGCCCCTCACCTCAGCCATCGTCGAATTATAAAATTTACAGATGCCAATTCAGCACCTTCTAATTTGGCGGTTTTTGATTATATACTTTTGAATGTGCGTCACCCAGGCTGGCTGAGTAATCGAGAGTTTGCCACTAACTTGGTATACCAACTCAAAAATACTGAATTGTTTCAACTGCGCTACCAGCGGGATCAGGTCTATCTGTTTGTGAAAAAGTATTGAGCGATAGTGTTCAATATCAGGCGATCGCATATACGCGTAGTCCTTTGTCATCATACATCCCCTTTCTATTGAGGATCCTGTGATATCACTGATGATTAAATCTCATTTTATAGTATTTTGCAATACAACTTTCCTTTTTTTACATTTGTATTATTAGTCTTTAATATTACTTTTTTCTCTAAAAGTAAATGCTTAAATCAATCGACAATAGACTATATTTGAAGCTGAACTTATGAATATTTCTTTGATTTCAGTATTTATACTGTAACAATGTATATGTAATTGTCATATCAATGATGTAAGAACCTTAATCAACTTGCAATTAAAAGTGGCAGACAAAAAGCTAGCACAGATTTACTCTACCCTATAGCTACTTAATCGCTGAAGTATCAGCATTTTCAATTGCTACTTAATATCAGTTAAGATACTTAGTGAATTAGCAAAAAGTATTTAGGTTTAGGAAATATAGCTGTTCTCGTTTGCGCTCTTGTACGCACTCTTCGGTACAGCAGTGTGCCCCTACGATAATCTGTATTTTACCCAACAGAGAACGGCTATAGTACATCTTAATAGCCAGAAACTATATTGAGTTGATTTGCGTCTAAGTAGTTGTTCGATGTAAAAGTTAACATTCATGGTGTAAAAAATTTAAATATTTCTTAAAAAGGAAGGAATAACATTTAACAGTAAAATATTGCTTGTCAACTGTGACACTTATTAATCATATTAAGTAATAACAAATATTGTTTAGGCAAATGATTTATTATCCATATACCTATTACTAGCTACTGTCGTCCAAAGCAAGATAATCTAGGCTTGAGTTAAACCTCTATAATGCATCTGCCCGATTTTCTTAATTTCTGTTAATCGTTGTTAATTTTCAGGATTACCAGGAATTAAGTGCGTATCTAATAATTAGAAAAAATGTGCTATAACGTACCCTCAGAACCGAGACTGATGGTTCGACCTTTAAAGGAGCTATGACGTGGAAAAGAATAAGTCGTTTCTTTGGTCGCAAGGAATCTTAATTGCTCTGCTTGCATTAGGTGGCAGTTTAAGCCTGGGCTTGATGATGCCTATAAATCCAAAAGCCTCCGAGGCTCAAAGTCAACAAAGTATAAATCCAAACGATAAAAACGCCCAAATAGAAACTCAGCAGCGGATTGAGCAATTAAAGTCAGCGATGCTCGGAAGTTGGCAACAACAAGCAAAAGCAAAGGGTATCGCCTACACTGTGCCACAACGTTTTCAAGGCGCAACCATCGCCGAGGCAAAACTCAGTCAAGGTAAGAAAGTGATTGCTCTCACCTTTGATGATGGTCCGTGGACTGGAAGCACAGATCAAGTGCTGGATATCCTGAAAAAAAATAATATCAAAGGCACATTTTTTATCGTTGGGCAGATGCTGAAAGAGCATCCAGATTTGGGTGTGCGAATTGTGCGTGAAGGTCATGTTATTGCTAACCATACTTGGACTCACAGATATCATTTCATGAATCCACAAGTAGCGGCTTACGAAGTTGAGAGCACATCTGACCTGATTTATCAAACTACTGGTGTGAAAACAACTTTGTTCCGACCACCTGGAGGAATGATGAACAATGGGGTGGCTGCTTACGCCAAAAACCAAAAATATACAATAGTCATGTGGTCTGCTGATTCTGTAGATTACAGTCGTCCTCCCATTTCTAGATTGATCCGTAATGTGACAAGAGAATCAAAACCGGGGGGTATTGTGCTAATGCATGATGGTGGCGGTAATCGTTCTCACACTGTGCAAGCTCTACCACAAATTATTGACTACTTTAAAAAGCAGGGTTATAGCTTTGTAACTATCCCAGAACTTTTAGAAATGCAAGATAAAGACCAGAAGGTAATGACAGCCAAAAAGCAGTAGTACCGCTTCCTGGGAATTCGCTCATTCAAAAACCTTCTATTATAGGCTTTTGAAGTATTTTTGGATAATAAATGTATTTCCGCTCTGCTGTAATAGTTATTAGTTAGGTTACTAACAACTAATATGCAATCTAATTAATTAACGTTAATATGACTTGTGATAGCTAATAATAAAGGACGCAGCATTGATGGCTGCGTCCTTTGTGATGGTAAAAAAGAATTAGTTAGTAATCAGTTGTAAAAAGCAGACAACTGATTACTAACAACTAAACAGAACTCAGTTGTTTTTCGGCAACAAACTGGGGATTTGCTTCTGGACTATTAGCTTCAGAAGGCGGAACCAACTGCCAAAACTTAGGTAAGAATTCTTGCCAGTTTTGCAAAATCATCTGCGCTTTTGGTGAATTAGTGCGATCGCCATGTGCTTTGATTAATTCTTGCAGTTGCTTTTCACCAGCTTCGGTAATCACCCGCTGAAGTTTGACAATTTCTCGGTTAACTAATTCCGGGAACCCACCATCTTCATCTAGGAAATATGCCAGTCCACCAGTCATCCCAGCAGCGACGTTGCGTCCAACTTTACCCAAGACGACAATTACACCACCAGTCATGTACTCGCAGCAGTGATCCCCTGCACCTTCAATTACTGCTGTACCTTTAGAATTACGCACCGCAAAGCGTTCTCCCCCCTTACCGTTAGCAAACAACACTCCACCGGTAGCACCATAAAGGCAGGTATTGCCAATTATCACATTTTGTGCCGGGTCATAAGTGGCAGCCGTTGGAGGTTTAATAATGATTTCACCACCGTGCATTCCCTTACCTACGTAATCGTTTGCCTCTCCTTCTAAAGTTAAATTCATACCTGGGAGATTGAATGCACCAAAACTTTGTCCGACACTACCTTTGAAGTTGAGGTTAATTTGCCCTGCAAAGTTATTGTCCCCGTATCTCGATGCGATCGCTCCCGCTAATCTTGTGCCGACTGTTCTATCTGTATTAACTATTTTCCAAGTCTTCGTCACAGTCGATTGGTTGTCAATCGCAGCTTGAATATCTGCATCCGCTAGCAATTCGTCATCCAAAACCACACCGTTGCTGTGAACTTCTTCATGCACCAACCAGCTACGGTTTTCTTTAGTATCGGGCAACTTCAGCAAGCAGTCGAGATTTAGCGATCGCGTCTTGGTAAGCTTAACCTCTTCCCGCTCTTTCAACAAATCGGCACGTCCAACGATTTCCGAAAGCGTTCGATAGCCAAGTCGCGCCAATAAACTCCGCACTTCTTCGGCGATAAAGTAGAAGAAGTTGACCACGTGTTCTGGCATACCAGTAAACCGCTGACGCAGTTCTTCTTTTTGCGAAGCGACACCTACCGGACAGTTGTTGGTATGACATATTCGCGCCATAATACAGCCTTCAGCAATCATGGCGATGGAGCCGAAACCGAATTCTTCACCACCCATCAACGCACCGATTACCACATCCCAGCCGCTCTTAAAGCCGCCATCAACGCGCAAAATTACGCGATCACGCAAACTATTTTCCATCAACACCCGATGCACTTCACTCAATCCGAGTTCCCACGGTGAACCAGCGTGTTTAATCGAACTTAAAGGAGATGCGCCCGTGCCGCCATCGTGACCGGAAATCTGGATGATATCGGCGTTTGCCTTTGCCACACCAGCCGCAATTGTACCGATTCCAATTTCTGCAACCAGCTTCACTGATACCTGTGCTTTCGGGTTAATTTGGTGCAAATCAAAAATCAACTGCGCCAAATCTTCAATCGAATAAATATCGTGATGCGGTGGTGGTGAAATCAGCGTTACTCCAGGCTTAGAACGCCGTAACATGGCGATGTAAGGACTAACCTTTGCCCCTGGAAGTTGTCCACCTTCCCCAGGTTTTGCACCTTGAGCGATTTTGATTTCGATTTGTTTAGCGCTCATCAAATACCCTGGTGTTACACCAAAGCGTCCGGATGCGACTTGCTTAATCGAACTTGAAGCAGTATCACCATTCCGCAAACCTTTTAAGTGCGGTAAAGTTGGCGAGTTACCATCTTCCACATCATTTAGAACTTTGAAGCGTACTGGATCTTCGCCACCTTCCCCAGAATTAGATTTTCCGCCAATTCGGTTCATGGCGATCGCTAAAGTTTCATGAGCTTCTCGCGACAACGCACCTAAAGACATACCGCCGGTGCAGAAGCGCTTGACAATCTCAGTTACAGATTCTACTTCTTCTAGGGGGATGGGTTGGCGATCGCTTTGCAAGTCTAGCAAGTCACGCAAAGCTGTAATCGGTCTTTCTTGCAGATACTTCTTATATACCTCGTAATGGTCATAAGCAGTTTTGCCCAATGCGCCGTTTTCTTTCACTTTAGCTACGCCTACAGCATTATGCAGCGCTTTTGCCAGTTCCGGACTGTTCATGTGATACTCGCCACCGGGACGGTACTGCACAAAACCTAAGTTTTCTAGCTTCTTAGTTGTCAGTTCCGGGAAAGCCTTACAGTGCAACGAAAGCACCTCAGTAGCGAGTTCGCTGATACTCAAACCACCCACGCGGGAAGTCGTACCATAAAATCCCAACTCTAATAAATCTTGACCAATCCCAATTGCTTCAAAGATTTGCGCTGCTTGATAACTCGATAGCAGAGAAATTCCCATCTTCGAGAGGATTTTCAACAAACCTGCGTCTACCGCTTTGCGATAGTTACCAAAAGCTTCCTCCAAAGTGAGAGTGGGGCTCGTACCACGCTCCATAGACTTTTGCGTCTTCGGTTCTGACCACAAATCGCGTACAGTATCCAAAGCTAGATAAGGACAAACCGCACCAGCACCGTAGCCAATCAGACACGCAAAGTGATGCGTACTCCAGCACTGAGCCGTATTCACCACCAAGGATGCTTTCATTCGCAACCCTTCGCGGATTAAGTGATGGTGTACGGCACCCACCGCCAACAGAGGGGGAATGTAGGTGTATTCTGTACCGATGCCGTGACTTACCTTATCGCTCAGAATTAAAATCTTCGCACCAGATCGCACCGATTCCACAGCTTGTGCTTGTAAAGACTTCACTGCTGCTTTCAATCCATCTGGACCGGCGGCAATTTCAAACAGAGTTGACAACTCAGCCGTAGCAAATCCCGACAGCTTGATAGCTTCCAACTCTGCTGTATTCAACACGGGCGATTCTAACTTCAGCCTTTTAGCATATTCCGGCTTCGGATCTAATAAGTTACCCCGTTCACCCAATTCTACTTTCAAAGACATCACCAAACTTTCCCGCAACGGGTCAATAGCCGGGTTTGTCACTTGAGCAAAGCGCTGTTTGAAATAGTCATACAGCAAATGGGGTTTTTCAGACAGCACCGCTAGAGGTATATCATCCCCCATGCAGAACGTCGCTTCTTTCCCCTCCATCGCCATTGGCTTAATTACCATTTCCACATCTTCTGTGGTGTAGCCAAAAGCAATTTGACGTTGCAATCGGGATGATGAAACTCCCCCCGTACTATCTATATTATTGGTTGTAGAATGTCCGTTACCATTGGCGTTTGCATGTCCTTTGCCATTGCCATTAACAGACGATTCACCAACTAACGACTTAATGTCTTGACGATACTTTTGCAACCACTCTCCATATGGCTGCTGCTTGGCGATGCGCTGCTTAATTTCCCAATTTTTCAGCACCTCATGGCTTTCTAAATCCACGGCAATCATTTGCCCAGGTCCAAGTCTGCCTTTCTCGATAATATCGGCTTCTGGTAAGTCCACTACACCAGCTTCGGAAGCGACAACAATATAATCATCTTTGGTGATGCAGTAACGAGCCGGTCTTAAGCCATTACGATCAAGTGTCGCACCGACTTTCCGACCATCGCCAAATACTAAAAGTGCTGGACCATCCCAAGCTTCTTGCAAACCGCTATAGTATTCGTAAAAATCGACAATTTCCGGGAAATTACTTAAATCCGGTTGGTGGCGGTAAGCCTCTGGAACCATAATCATCAAGGCTTCCAATGGGCTGCGTCCAGACTGCACCAATAACTCAACCACGTTATCTAAAGTTGCTGAGTCACTGTTATCGATGTGAACAAAAGGCTTGAGCTCTTCTAAGCGATTCTCCCATGCTGGATGATTCAGGCTTGCTTCTCGTGCCATCATCCAATTGATGTTACCCAATAGCGTGTTAATTTCACCGTTGTGACCCAAAAGCCGCATCGGTTGCGCTAAGGGCCATTTGGGCATAGTGTTGGTACTAAAGCGACGGTGATATACAGCCCATGCACTCTTATAAGCCGGATTTTTTAAATCCAGATAAAAGTCTCCCAATACAGCAGAACGCACCATGCCTTTGTAGACAATTGTCCGGCTAGACAAGGAGCACATGTATAAATCTTCTGAGATGTGTTTTACAGCTTTGAAAATCCGACGACGGGTAATATATAATTTTCGTTCCAATTCATCGCCGCTTTTATCTTCAGAAGCTAGCAAAACTTGTTCAATTTGGGGTTGATTTTCTCTTGCTTGTACCCCCAACAAATTAGGCTGCACCGGCACTACTCGCCAGCCCAGTACAGTCAATTTTTCCTCAGCTGCCACTTGCTCAACTTTTGCCTTACATGAAACCGCTATTTCTGGATCTTGCGGCAAAAATATCATCCCCACAGCAATATTTGTGGTAGAAGTCAGTTCCACACCTTTTGTGGCAAAGTCAGCTTGGAACAACTCCCAAGGAATTGCTGTCAATATTCCCGCGCCATCACCGGAATCTTGGTCTGCACTACAACCACCCCGGTGTTCTAAGCAAGTCAAAGCAGCTAAAGCTTTTGTCACAATTTCATGACTTGCATGATTCTGGCGATGGGCGATAAAGCCCACACCACAAGCGTCTCGTTCTTCTACTAACCATCTTGGACCCTGGTAGGTGCACCTTGAAGACGTATCCGAAAATGTCATTTTTTGGTCTTGATTCATGGGTTTATTATTCATATTTTATTGCTGATAACTGGAGTTATGAATTTTGCCACTACTTGTAAAAATGCAAAAAGACAGAATCACCTAAAATTAGGAAAAAAAAATCTAACTTCAGGTTTCTTTTTTCGTTCACCCGTGTTAAACTAATCGCGTTATTTTTTTGTATTTATGCTGAGTTGGGCGAACTTCTTTTGCCCAGACAGTCTTTTATTTATATCGTGAAGCTATGTATTTCCTCAATTACCTTTGCCAAAATAAAAGGTAGTTTTCAGGTATAGCCCTTTTCGACTTACCTGGAACAAAACTCCAACTAAAGGCTTCACTGTTTTTAAAGCTGAAATTCTCCTTTTTTCAGCAACAAAATCAGCGTATTACACTATATGCCCATTTGACAATTCCTAAATATCTCTGTTGTTATCTAGATTTTTGCTGACTACCCGTTGCCACCTGTGTTACTACCACCTACACCTCACTTAAGTTGCAACCATCCGTAACGATGGAACATCTTAATTCAACTTTGATCACCAAGACTACCGTCATAGTCTGGTTAGCTTAGAGTGTTAGTTAACACACTTAGTTGCAGTGGTTTTGGTCGGTAAAGTGTTCTTGGATTTTACAAAAGACAACTAGCCAATATATAGATTATCACCTAATAGTGCCAACTGCATGTCAATATTCTTTGATAGTGAAAAAATTAGTTCGCCTGCACCTTCGCTGATAGTTTTCAAAAGTACCTAGTAAATTATGGTAAAAATGCCTAATTTTTGCCGAGAACAATACCGTAAAGCTATTGCTAATAAGGGCAATAGCCGGTTTTTCAAAGCTCTCGTATCGCCAATACTTTCAACAGTACTGTGCTTAAGTGCTACCTATGCAACTAATGCCCAGCAGTCTCCAGCAGGAGCCAAACCAATACCAGGTTTGACTCAACAGTCACCTCCACCTCCTTTAACAGGGGTGATCTCCTATGGTAATCAAATTTTACTTAATGGTCGTACTTTCTCAGCTACTTGGTTACAAAAACGGGAAAAATCTGGCTCATTTAGCACTCATTTGAGTGATGGGGCACTCAGGCAACTAGTTGGGGTAGATTTTTTAAACAGCAGTAATCCCAGCAGACAGCCAGTACAGTGGTTTTCGCCAGTGATAAAGCCAGTGGTTTTATCCAGTTTGTTAGCGGGAGGATATCGCTATTTAGATGTTACTAATTTTGCGAAAACAGCCCGATGGCAGATGCAAGTTAACGGCAACACATTAGTGATTTCCACCCCAGCAACGAAAGTATCTGATATTACTCAAAGTCCGCAATCTTCAACTGTCGGCGTTGCTCCTCTTCCAGAGGCTCGCATCGTTGTAAGTTTAGATCGCCCTACTGCTTGGCAAATGAGACAAGAGTTACCAGTTAAAAAAGCGCTGCCACCCGACCCCGATACAGTCACACCCAAAACCTATGCACTGCCAAATAGAGAGTGGATAATTACCTTAGATGGCATCGCCGATCCGATTTTGCTGCAACGCTACACTCCTCCTGCACCAGCACCCGCACCACTACAAATACCAAATTTTCTCAAACAATTAGCACCAGTATTAATACCAGCGCCAACCCCGGAACCGACCCCGGAACCAACCCCCGAACCACTGATTCAACAAGTGGAAGTGGTCAACAACCAAACGATTATTCATCTGAGCGTCCCCTTTGGTCTAGCACCTCGGATTAGCACTGTACCAAACCCCGATCGCCTAATTATTGATATTCGACCCGATGCATTGGTAGAGCGAGATATTACCTGGGCACAGGGATTGCGCTGGCGACAGCAGATTGTCAATTTAGGCACAGAACGATTTGCCGTTGTTTGGTTAGAGGTTAATCCCCGCACGTTTGGGCTAAAGCTGAAACCGATGGTATCGAACGCCGATACCCTTGCCGGGAGTGCCCCTTTAATTCAAACAGCACAACAATACTTAGCGGTAGCCGGAATTAATGGTGGCTATTTTAACCGCAATAATCGATTACCCTTAGGTGCGATTCGTCGAGATGGTCAGTGGTTGTCAAGTCCAATTCTCAACCGGGGAGCGATCGCCTGGAATGATTCCGGACAATTTTACTTTGGTCGTCTCACCTTGGCAGAAACTTTAGTCGCTCCCAATAATCAGCAACTGCCGATTCTGTTTGTCAACAGTGGCTACGTTCAGAGTGGTATTGCCCGTTACACTACCGTATGGGGACAAACCTACACCCCCCTCAGCGACAACGAAATCATCCTCGTCGTTCAAAATAACCAAATTATCAATCAGTTACCAGGCGGTAAAGCTGGTGAAACCAACTTTCCCATTCAGAAGGATGGCTACCTGCTAACCTTGCGCGGTAACGCCGTCAGTAGTGCGGTGCAGTTGCCTATAAACACTACCTTACGCATTTCCAGTGCTACGACACCCGCTGATTTTAGCCGTTACCCCAACATTGTTGGCGCAGGACCACTGCTAGTACAAAATAATCAAATTGTCCTTGATGCCAAAGGCGAAAAATTCAGCGATGCCTTTATTGCCGAAAAAGCTATTCGCAGCGCAATCTGCACAACTACAACAGGCACACTAATGATTGCTGCCGTGCATAATCGTGCTGGTGGTGCCGGTCCTACCTTGGCAGAACACGCCCAACTGATGCAGAGCATGGGGTGTGTGAATGCCCTAAATTTGGACGGTGGTAGCTCTACCAGTCTGTACTTAGGAGGACAACTACTCGACCGTTCCCCCAATACAGCTGCCCGCGTCCATAACGGAATCGGTATTTTCCTGCAACCCCGTCGATAAGGG
>CAXTNZ010000105.1:0-22131 GCA_964245695.1 uncultured bacterium
GCCAATTTCTAAAGCTAGCCAAAGATTTTCTGGTATTGGTAATTGGGCATTGGGCATTGGGAATAGGTAATAGGTAATAGAAAAAAATTGTCTTCCACACCACGCTTCTCCCACTCCCCCACTCCCCACTCTCTGTGGTTTCACACTTTTATTTTTCTTAAGTCAACCATAGATTTTTTAAAAAAAATTAATAATTAACTCGTGTCACAATAAAACTAGAGGAAAATACTCATTTGCGTAAGGAGGGGAGTATGGTAGCACTCACCGAAAGAACTGAAAAAAAACTGACCATGCAGACTGCCGATATTGCTCACCAAACTACGGCAATTCGGTCTTTGGATTGGGATCGTGATCGCTTTGACATTGAGTTTGGTTTGCAAAACGGTACTACCTACAACTCGTTTCTCATCCGTGGTGAACAAACGGCTTTAGTTGATACCTCTCATGAAAAGTTTCGTCAGCTGTTCTTCGATACCCTCAGCGGACTGATTAACCCAACTGAAATTAATTATCTAATTATCAGCCACACCGAACCAGACCATAGTGGCTTAGTTAAAGATTTGTTACAAATCGCCCCAGAAATCACCGTTGTCGGTTCTAAGGTAGCAATTCAGTTTCTAGAGGATATGGTACACGGTCCGTTTAAACGACGGATTGTCAAAAATGGCGATCGCTTAGATTTGGGCAATGGACACGAACTTGAATTCGTCATTGCACCCAATTTACACTGGCCCGATACCATGTTCAGCTTCGACCATAAAACCCAAATTCTCTTTACTTGCGATGCTTTTGGCTTGCATTATTGCACAGATAGCACCTTTGATGATGATTTGGCAGCGATTGAAGCAGATTATCAATATTACTACGATTGTTTAATGGGACCGAATGCGCGGTCAGTACTTTCTGCCCTCAAGCGCATGGATGAACTGCCAAACATCAAGACGATCGCTACCGGGCATGGACCGCTATTATACCACAACGTTGAAGAATTAACTCTGCGTTATCGCAATTGGAGCAAAACTCAGACAAAGGCAGAAACTACCGTTGGGGTATTTTACGTTTCCGATTACGGATATAGCGATCGCCTTGCGGAAGCCATGAGAAATGGTATCAGCAAAACCGGCGTTGCTGTAGAAATGGTAGACTTGCGATCGGCAACAGACTTACAAGAATTGCGCGAACTTGTCAGCCGTTGTAGTGGAATTGTCTTGGGAATGTGCCCCGCTTCGAGTAATTCTATTATCCAAGCTGCACTCAGCACAGTTTTAGGATCTGCCAAAGAAAAACAAGCTGTAGGCATCTTTGAAACTGGGGGTGGTGATGATGAACCAACTTATCCTCTGCTGAACAAATTCCGCGCTTTGGGTTTGCATGTATCATTTCCCGTGATTGAAATGAGAGAAGCACCCAACGAAAATAAATACAAGCTGTGTGAAGAAGCAGGAACAGACTTAGGACAATGGGTGACACGCGATCGCAGCATCAAAGCGATGAAATCCCTCGCTGCTGACTTAGATAAAGCACTAGGCAGAATCTCAGGAGGATTATACATCCTTACGGCAAAAAAAGGCGATGTAAAAAGCGCCATGCTTGCCTCTTGGGTAAGTCAAGCCAGCTTCAAACCATTGGGATTAAGCATTGCAGTAGCCAAAGATAGAGCGATAGAATCACTCATGCAAGTAGGCGATCGCTTTGTTCTCAACGTCTTAGAAGAAGGCAATTATCAACCGCTGATGAAGCACTTTTTGAAGCGGTTCGCTCCTGGTGCTGACCGTTTTGAAAATGTCAAAACTCAGCCAGCTGAAAACGGTGCGCCCATTCTTACTGATGCTCTAGCATACACCGAATGCGAAGTCGTCAGTCGGATGGATGGCGGCGATCATTGGATTGTATATAGCACTGTATATGCAGGACGAGTATCAAAACCAGAAGCGCTGACAGCAGTGCATCATCGCAAAGTTGGAAACCATTACTAAAAAAGATAAAAAACCACAGATGGACACAGATAAACACAGATAAAAACTGAATTCATCTGTGTGCATCTGTGTGTATCTGTGGTTCCATTTCCCTAGATCCAAAAGTCATGACAAATTTGTAGGGTGGGCAATACTAAAGAGTTAAGAAACCACAGATGGACACAGATAAACACAGATAAAAACTGAATTCATCTGTGTGCATCTGTGTGTATCTGTGATTCCATTTCCCTAAATCCAAAAGTTATGACATTGTGGGGTAGGTAATGCCCAGCCTACTAACTAAAATCGCCCTCACTAACAAAAGCCATGTCAGAAAATAAACCACGTGACGTTCAGGTTATACCAATTGGTACAGATACAACAGTAATGCGATCGCGCAGTTGGACAAGGCTAAGATTTGAAATTGAATATGCGCTTGCTAAGGGTACAACTGCCAATTCTTATTTGATTAAAGGCGATAAAATTGCCCTCATCGATCCGCCTGGAGAAACGTTTACAGAAATTTATCTGCAAGCGTTGCAACAGCGGTTTAATATCAAAGATATCGATTATGTGATTCTCGGTCACGTCAATCCCAACCGCGCTGCAACTATCAAAGCTTTATTAGAACTTGCACCGCAGATAACTTTTGTTTGTTCTAATCCCGGAGCGATAAATCTGCGTAAAGCGCTGGAAAATCAAGATTTACCAATTCTCGTCAAACGTGGTGAAGAAACTCTCGATTTAGGCAAAGGTCATCACTTAGAATTTATTCCTACCCCAAATCCGCGCTACCCTGACGAACTTTGCACCTACGATCCGCAAACGGAAATTCTTTATTCAGATAAGCTGTTTGGAGCGCATATCTGCGGTGATCAAGTTTTTGATGAAGGCTGGGAAGCGTTTAATGAAGACAGGCGCTATTATTTCGATTGTCTCATGGCTCCCCATGCCCGTCAAGTGGAAACAGCGCTGGATAAACTTTCCGACTTGCCCGTGAGATTGTATGCTACCGGACACGGACCTTTGGTGCGTTACGGTTTACTTGAATTAACACACGCTTATCGTCAATGGAGTCAGCAGCAAACATCTGCGGATACAACAGTTGCGTTGATTTATGCTTCTGCGTATGGAAATACAGCGACTTTGGCGCAAGCGATCGCTCGCGGCATCACCAAAGCCGGTGTCAGTGTAGAATCAATTAACTGCGAATTTGCTGACCCAGAAGAAATTCGTACCGCTGTAGAAAAAGCAGCAGGCTTTGTCATCGGTTCCCCTACCCTTGGTGGACATGCACCTACCCCCGTACAAACAGCTTTAGGGATTGTTCTTTCTACCGCTGCTAACAACAAACTCGCCGGTGTCTTTGGTTCCTATGGCTGGAGTGGTGAAGCAGTTGATTTAATCGAAGGTAAATTAAAAGACGCTGGTTATCGCTTTGGTTTTGACACCATCCGCGTTAAATTCAAACCGAACGAAGTCACTCTCCAAACCTGCGAAGAAGCTGGAACCGACTTTGCCCAAGCGCTAAAAAGAGCAACAAAAGTTCGCGCACCTCGCACTCAAGCTGCCAGCAACGTTGAACAAGCGGTTGGTCGAATTGTCGGTTCTCTGTGCGTGGTGACAGCAAAGCAAGGTGATGTATCTAGTGGAATGTTAGCATCTTGGGTATCTCAAGCAAGCTTTAATCCCCCAGGTTTAACAATTGCTGTAGCCAAAGACCGCGCAATGGAACCGCTGACGCACTCAGGCAACCAATTTGTTGTTAACATTTTAGCTGAAGGCAAAGAACTGCGAAAGCACTTCATGAAATCCTTCACCCCAGGACAAGACCGATTTGCCGGCATAGAAACTCAAGAAGCCAGCAACGGTTGTCCTATACTTTCAGGCGCTTTATCATACCTTGAATGCTCCGTGCAAACCCGGATGGAAGCTGGCGATCACTGGTTAGTTTATGCAAGCGTGGATAACGGCAAAGTCTTAAATCAAGATGGTGTAACCGCTGTGCATCATCGCAAATCGGGAAGTCATTATTAATACACGTTTTCCACCAGATCGCCATCACCCTAGAAGTGCCGCGAACAATTCACACATATTGTAGAGACGTTTCAATGGAACGTCTTTACAAGGATTGCTATATATGAATAATCAAAGCAATTCACTGCTATACGCAAAGGTAGTTCAATGAATACATATGTCCTAAATCTAGAACCGATTGTTCACCTAAATGATGAGCAATTTTATCAACTTTGCACCGCAAACCGAGAGTTGAACTTGGAATTGAATGCAAAAGGAGAATTAATTATTGTGCCACCAGTCGGAGGAGAAAGCGGAAATAAAGAAGCGGACTTCATTATAGACTTAGGAATCTGGAACCGTCAAACGGGATTGGGAAAGGTTTTCAGTTCCTCGACTATCTTCAGGCTTCCGAATGGAGCAAAGCGATCGCCTGATGCCGCTTGGGTAAAATTGGAGCGATGGGAAGCGCTGACTCCAGAGGAACGCAAAAAATTCCCTCCTATTATACCAGATTTTGTAATAGAACTTCGTTCAGAAACTGACCGCCTCCAACCCCTGCAAGATAAGATGCAAGAGTATCTCGAAAATAACTTGCGTTTAGGTTGGTTGATTAATTTTCAAGATAAGCAAGTCGAAATTTATCGACAAAATCAACCTGTAGAAATAGTTCAACTCCCAGCACTGCTTTCGGGTGAAGAGGTTTTACCCGGTTTTGAACTACAGCTAGAATAACTAAGTTAAAGCGTTCGCTTCATCTAAACTAAATGACGTATATCTTAGGGTTGTAGTAAGTTGTTCATAAATTCCCTAGCCTAATTGTATTCACTTATATCTTAGGGAAAAAAATTGTATGACAACCAACGTTTCTAGTGACACCAAAAAGGACACAAATAAATCGCTAATTATTGGCGTTCTTTTAACTGTTTTAGGAATTGTGGCGATCGCTTTACCTTCTGTCTCGACGATTTTCGCTGAGACTTGGTTTGCCTTGATTCTCATCTCTTCGGGATTTGCCAAACTAGTTTACGCTACTGAAACTCGCCATCAAGGAGGCTTTGTTTGGAAGCTTTTATTGAGCGGACTTTACATTGCCACAGGTATAATGCTGTTTGTTAACCCCTTAACGGGTGTCCTAACACTGACTCTGTTGTTGGGTAGCTTTTTGTTAACCGAAGGCGTATTCGAGCTGATTCTCGCCTTCCGCTTACGTCCCCAACAAAACTGGACTTGGGTACTTGGTGATGGTATCATTACCTTGCTACTAGGCGCAATGGTTTGGTTCCAATGGCCCTTCAATGCACCTTGGCTCATCGGTACGCTTGTCGGTGTCAGCGTTCTCTTCACCGGCATTTCCCGCGTAGGTTTGTCGTTAAATGCGCGTTCAGCCTTAAATCAATCTGAAGCTACAAGCGCTTAATTTTTTCGTAGTAAGCGATTCATCGCTTAAGTCAGAGACTAAAAATACCACGAGTAGAGACGTCCCAGTGGAACGTCTCTACTTAAATTGAGGACTGAAGTCCTCACTACGTTAATCAATTCTCTTTTCTAAATACTGCCCAATCATCAATTGTTCACCTGCACGAGAGATAATTGACTGACGAGTGCGGTATTTGTCGCCAATAAGCTTTAACTCTTCCTCGAATACTGAATTTTTGTACTCAGTTCGCAAACACAAAGTTTTCGGGTTGGGGAAATAATATTGCGCGGTAACTGGTTTGGAAGTCGCAAAACCGCGATCGCGATATAAAGTTGTTCCTAAAGCACCAAACAACGTTGAACCTTTAGACTCCTTTTTTCCCGTCACTGAATCTGTATCCCAACTTACGTGCGTACCGCAAATTAAACTTGCGACATCTGACAAATTATGCATTTGAGCCAGTTTTTGCAACTCGTCACATCCCGGCTCTAAAAAGCGTATGGTAATTAAACTTACCATCTCCTTTGTTTCTCCCTCCGGGAGAGTATAATAGCGCCGTTCTGAACGCCACTGTCCCACCGATTCAAGGAAAAATGCAATCAGGGATTCCTCAGCAGTTTGTGCAAAATACAGTGGTGATGTCACAGGTTGCCTTCCTCGTGCAATGTCAATATACAATTGGGTGTCCAGACAGATACATTATGTCTGTCCTAAATACCAGATTTGTTTACTTTTCTTAATTTAAACACTATATCCCAGAATTAT
Source organism: uncultured bacterium (assembly GCA_964245695.1). GTDB lineage: Bacteria > Cyanobacteriota > Cyanobacteriia > Cyanobacteriales > Nostocaceae > Hassallia. The sequence continues at coordinate 6,157 of CAXTNZ010000105.1, forward strand.
TGGTAGTTTCGCTACAATGCTAAAAATAAAAATTTTCTACAACTTTAAGCCAAAAGATAGAAGTGAAAAAAGTCATGAATCAGTATAGAAAGTTTTATGACTTGCGGCAGAGTAAAAGCTAGTTAAAAAATATTTATAATTAGTCAGCAATCTCGCAAAGTCATCTATAATTTGCAGCTTCTACGGAAGTAGCAGTAAACCTTAATGTTTAAATTCTGTTTTGCGAAAAACAGTAATATTTATTACCAAAAAATTATGCTCGCTAATTTACCTTTTATCGCCCTTTGAGAAAGGGCGATAACTATCAGAATTGCTTAGTAATAAACGGCTACCAAGCGCCCAAAATTGCACACCAGACCGCTTAAGTCAAGCCAGCCGCATGATGCTGGCTCCCCAATAAAAGTAACATAAATTGATTTTGGACAGAAATATGCCGCACAAGCACACGAGGGGAGAAAAAGAAGATACTTCTGTGCAGTTCTCTGCGTTGAGGAACGAGTCCGTTTTCCGTTCCCCCGTCTCCTCGTCTATGGGATTAATTGCCTGTTTGCTAGGCATAGGACTGTTGACCGGAAGTTGCGGTTCACTTCCAAAAGAATCAGCCGAAGCGCAATCTCAGCGTGGTGGTGGCGGAGAAAAGGGTAATCGTGCCACGACTGTGGATGTAGCGATCGCCCGCACAGAATTGTTGCGACAACAACCAGAGTATACAGGTACTACTGTGCCATTCCGCAGCGTGTCGTTGCGATCGCAAGCAGAAGGGCAACTTTTGGCTTTGAATGTAGATGTGGGGTATGCCGTCAAAAAAGGGCAAATCATCGGTCAGTTGGATGATGATTTGCTGAGAGTGGCATTAAATCAAGCCGAAGCCGAACTAGCGGCTCGCAAATCAGAAGTAGCAAGAGCGAGAACTCAGGTAAGTAATGCTCGTGCTGAGGTAGAACGGCTGCGGCTGGTAGTGGTGCAAGCGCAAGCGGACTCACAACGGCAACAGCAGCTATTAAAAGAAGGAGCGATCGCCGCCCAAATAGCACAACAAGGACGCACCGAGAGCCTAACTGCTGCCCAAGCACTCCGTGCTGCTAGTGCAGCAGTGCGGACAGAACAGCAAGCCGTCGCCGCCGCCCAAGGCAGAGTAGTTGCCCAAGAAGCAGTAGTTGCAGAGGCAAAAGAGCGCAGATCCTACGCGAAGCTAACATCTCCGATTGCGGGTCTAGTTACAGAAAAGATGACAGAACCGGGTAATCTTTTGCAACCAGGAAACGAAGTCTTGAGAATTGGTGATTTCAGCCGTGCAAAAGTGCAAGTTCAAGTTTCGGAAAAAGAACTGGCAACAATTCAAGTTGGACAATCTGTAGAAGTCAGTTTAGATGCCTTTCCCAATCAAAAATACACCGGAAAAGTAACCCGCATTTCCCCAGCCGCAGACGCAACAGCTCGCTTAGTGCCAGTCGAGGTGGAGATTCCCAACATTGATGGCAAAATTGGCAGCGGACTTTTAGCGCGAGTGAATTTTCAAAACACAGCACAACAGCGAGTAGTGATACCCCAAACAGCGATTCAGGCAAAAGAGTCAGAGACACGCCCACCCCAAAACGCACAAACGCAACGTAGGGGCGGGGTCTCCCCGCCCTCCACCGAGAAAAATTCCCCGCCCTCGACCGATAGAAATTCCCCAAGCCAAAATCCCAACGGTACAGTATTTGTGATCACCAATACAGACGGCAAGCCGAAGGTGACAGCTAGATCTGTAACACTTGGGGAAAGAGCTGACAACAAAGTAGAAATTTTATCCGGGTTAAAAGCAGGAGAATCTTATGTAGTGCGGAGTGATAAGCCGTTGAAAGATAAGCAGGCTGTGGGGATTTCAGTTATTTCTGAAAAACCACAATCTACTTCTCAGGGTGTTCAAAATTAATTTTAAATTTGGAATTTGGAATGAGCGAATTTGGAATTGGAGCCTAGCGACCAAATGCAGCAAGCTAAAGTAGGCGGATTTAGTATTAGCGCGATCGCTATTCGCCAACACATCGGCACACTCATGCTTACCCTAGCAGTGATTGTCATGGGTGTATATTTTCTGACAAGCATTCAAGTAGATCTCCTGCCGGCAATTACCTATCCACGAATTGGTGTCCGGCTAGAAGCGCCAGGTATTTCACCGGAAGTAGCAGTAGATGAAATCACCAGACCTTTGGAAGAAGCTTTATCCGCCACAGAGAATGTAGTGCAAGTTTTTTCCCGCACCCGTGAAGGACAGGTGAGCCTCGATTTATTTTTCCAACCAGGAGGCGATATTGACCAAGCCCTCAACGATGCTACCGCAGCTTTTAACCGAGGTAGGGGACAACTGCCAGAAACTATCGAAGAGCCACGCTTATTTAAAGTAGACCCCTCCCAATTACCGATTTACGAAGTAGCACTCACATCAACCTCACTGCAAGGTAAAGAATTACGTGTATTCGCTGATGAAGAGTTATCTCGTGAACTCAGCGTCGTGCCAGGAGTCGCCGCAGTTGATGTATCTGGTGCTGGTGAAGAAGAAGTGCGGGTGCTTGTGGACTTAAGCCGTTTGCAAGCATTGGGTGTGGGTTTAACCGATGTACTTAATGAACTAGCAGCCCGTAACCAAGATGTTTCTGGGGGTCGGATTTTTGGGCAAAATTCCGAGCCTTTAACCCGCACTGTCGGCAGATTCCGAGATGCTAAGGAAATTGAAAACCTCTCCTTAGAAGTCTCTTCCACTTCCGCCACTTCCCCACGCCGCCGCGTCTACCTGCGAGATTTTGCTGAGGTAATAGATGGCACAGAAGAACAGCGAGTGTTTGTTTACCTTAATCGTCAGCCATCTGTGAAATTGTCGATCCAAAAGCAGCCTGATGCCAACACAATTACGGTTGTAGATGGCGTGAAGCAGCGGATTGAACAACTGCGACAGTCAGGGTTAATCCCAGAGGATATGATTTTGACTGCCACCACAGATGAATCTCGCTTCATCCGCAATTCTTTAAATGATGTAATTTTTAATGCGATTTCTGGAGCATTATTGGCAGCAGCAGCAGTGCTGTTGTTTTTGGGGTCATTACGACAAACATTTATTATTAGTCTGGCAATTCCCCTGTGTAGTTTGGCAGCGATCGCTTTAATGAAGCTGTTCGGATTGACTATAAATGTATTCAGTTTGGCTGGTCTGACTTTAGGAATTGGTCAAGCAATTGACACATCGGTTGTGATTTTGGAAAACGTTTCTGAAAAAGCAGGTAAAACTCCCAACCAAAGAGAGGGAGACAAGGAGACAAGGAGACTTGGGGACAAGGAGAATTCAAAATTCTTTATTGAAACTGCGATCGCTTCTTCCCAAGAAGTAGAATCCGCGTTAATTGCTGCTACAGCCGCCAACTTAGTTTCTGTAGTGCCATTTCTTTTAATCGGCGGTTTTATCTCGCTGCTATTTAATGAACTGATTCTCACAATTGCCTTCGCAGTAGCCGCCTCGCTGGTCGTTGCGATCACAATAGTGCCGATGCTCACTTCCCGACTGCTGGCAATTCGCTGGTCTAGTGGCGTGAGTAAGTTTTGGCTGATGCGGCAGTTTAATCGCCGTTTTGAAGACGCTACGGGGGGATACGCCAACTTCTTAAGCAAGATTGTACGTTATCGGTTAATCGTAGTTACTGCTGCTTTGCTAATTCTCGGTGGTAGTACCTTCTTCATGGTTGGGCAAATTCCCCAAGAAATCCTACCCCGAATCAGTACCGGACAAGCCAACTTGAGAGCGCAGTTTCCTGCCGGCACACCTTTGGAAACTTCCCAAAAAGTGATGCAAGTTGTCGATGACATTTTGCTCAAACAACCAGAAACCGAGTATGCTTTCACAACTGTGGGAGGTTCTTTGTTTGGCAACACTACTTCCGAAAATCCTTTACGGGCAAGCAGTACCATCAATCTGAAAGAAGGCACAGATGTAGAAAAGTACGTTCAAAAAGTAACTCAGGAATTTAACAAACTTAACTTGGCAGGAATTCTACTGCGCCTCAGTCCCGGTCAGGTACGTGGTTTAATCTTGACTAATACCCCAGCCCAAGGGTCTGAGATTGACGTTATCCTGCAAGGCGAGGATGAACAACAGTTACGAATAGCTGGTGGTGAAGTGCTGCAAGCTTTAACAGAAAAAGCGAAATCAGCAAAATTTAGACCAGATGCAGATCCCCGGCAACCAGAAGTACAAATTCGTCCCGACTGGGAACGAGTTGCAGCTTTGGGGCTGACAACGCAAGAAATTGGTACAACCATTCAGACAGCTATTGAAGGTTCAGTCCCCACGCAAATTCAACGCGGTAACCGCTTAGTAGATGTGCGGGTGCAGTTGAACAAAGAAGCAATTCAGCGTGCTTCCCAACTAGAAGGATTACCACTGTTTACGGAAAATAACCAACAAATCCGCCTTTTGGACGTTGCCCGCATTGAAGAAGGTCAAGCACCTGGTGAGGTGCAACGGATTAACCAACGTCAAGTTTTCATAATTGCAGGTAATCTCAGCGAGGGAGCAAGTCTTGGTGATGCTTTGGCAGAAGTAAAACAGGTGATCGAGAGTGTTAAATTACCTCAAGGCGTTTCGATTCTGCCTAGTTCTGCTCAAGAAACCAATCAGCAACTCCAAAATGCTTTAAAAACTTTGGGAGCCTTAGCGACGTTTCTCATCTTCGTTGTCATGGCTGTGCAATACAACTCGCTGATCGACCCGTTGGTAATTATGTTTACCGTGCCCCTAGCATTAGCTGGGGGTATTTTCGGGCTTTACATTACCAAAACAGCGATCGGCGCAACGGTGATTGTCGGTGTGGTGCTGCTGGTGGGAATTGTGGTGAACGCCGGAATTTTGATGGTGGAATCAGCAAACCAAATTCGAGAAGAAGAAAATTGCGATCGCACAACAGCCATCCTCAAAGCCGCACCGCAACGCTTGCGCCCAATTATGATGACTACAGTAACCACAATTTTGGGACTGTTCCCCTTAGCATTGGGTATTGGCGAAGGTTCAGAGTTTTTGCAGCCATTGGGGATTGTAGTTTTCTTTGGGATGGCGATCGCCACACTGATGACACTGTTTATCATCCCCTGTTTATATATCCTGCTGCACGACTTGCTGAGTTGGAAATGGGCAAAGCCTGTGTTCATGCGGCTACGTTATTTGCGGAAAAATTTTAAAAGACACTCATGATTGAAAGGTTAAACTAACTAGAGGTACGAGTGCTTTCATGACAACTGATTTATCAAAAGCTCCGGATAGTGAATTTGTTACCGTCCTAGCACAGGCTGTGGCTGCATATCGAGGACAAAAAAGCGATCGCCCTACTGCTGAGATAATGGTTAATGCATTATTACAAGCAGAAAAAGCTGCCAAACAACAACGACTGACGTATCCCTTTGAATCCTTGCTTGGTCAATGGCGGCTTTGCTTTGCAACCGGAACTAAAAAAGTTAGAAAGCGAGGGGGAATTATCTTAGGCAAAGGTTTTTATCTGCCCAAGTTTGCTAAAGCGCAAATTTCCTTCAGTACCACTTCGGATATAACTTCAGGTAAAGGAGAAATTAACAATTCCGCTCAATTAAGTTCTTTGTTGTTGAAACTGACCGGACCAGCACAATATCTAGGCAAGAAAAACCTGCTGGCGTTTGACTTTACAAGAATGCAAATCAGTTTGTTTGGTCGCATCGTCTACAGCGGGAATATTAGAGGTGGCAAAAAACCGACTGAAGATTTCTACAACCAACCCATAGCCAAACTGCCCTTTTTTGCCTTCTTTTTGGTGACAGAAGACTTTATTGCAGCTCGCGGTCGTGGTGGTGGGTTAGCACTTTGGATTCGAGAAACTTCTTAGTACAAAATTTCACAAAGAAAGTAACGAATCAAAGTCGGAAAAACTCTGCGTTTCTCTGCGCTTACTCTGCTACCTAGTGCGTTTAAAAACGCTATGTACTTAACCTTCGTAAACAATAAAATAAGTTGGTTTGTAAGCACGAATAAAGTTCGTCATAGTGTCTCTTTCCTCAACAGTTAGTGTAGCAAAACAGCCTGCTGTACCACTGTTAGCATTTTGGAGCAAAGCTGAGGGGTCGTAGTGAACACCTAATTCTGAGCGTTGTGTGCTGAAAGTCGGTGTAACTGGAGACCAAACACCACCAAATTCTCCTCCTTTGAATTCTACCGCTCCAGGATAGTCGAAAGTGTAAATTCCAAAAGGTAGAGGCGTTTGAGAATTAGCAACATGAGAAGGAGTTTGCTTGTTGGCTCGACCGGAAACACCTCGGACAGTATTGATAACCTTATTTTTACTATCAATTAGTCGAGTCTGATATACTCTTAAACCGCCACTGATTGTTTTTAAAGAGCGAGCAGCAACCACCCTCGCTCCTTTGATGACTTTAAGAAACTCATTCCCTACCCAACGATTAGCTCCAATTTCTACCCAATTCCTATTTCCTGCGTATACAGGTTCGCTCTTTACGGAAACTTCAGTACCGTTAGTAAGAAAACCTATTTTTTCCCCATTGGGTGCAGAACGAACTGCAAGGGAATCACCATCTTTTGTGGAAACGTAAGCAATGTAATCCATTAATGTGTACCTCAAGATTAGTTAAAAATATTTCCCGAAGGAATTCTTTTTGTGCTCGTATTAAACTTCAACTTGTCGCAATAAAATTAGGACTTACGCATTGATAAAAATCTGATTGTGTGCATATAGCCCTACCAGCTTGCTCTCATGTCAGATAAGCTTGGAGAGCTTTCCTTCTGTATTCTTAATAGGTGTAAGCATTCATTACTTATGCAATGTCTGGGATAGAAATGGGAAAAAATGCGCTTGACGATCAATCACCGACTAGATCGCTAGACAAAAGAAACAGCGTGAATCGCCTACACAAAAGCACTGCGAGTGCAAGGTGTTGTTAATTCATGTAACAGCATATTTGTAAATTACGTAAGTTCTAAAGATTACCGATACCTATGTCTACTTACTCATAACTTTAGTATCAGCAGTGCGCTCGTCGTGAGTTCTAAGTGCTGGTAATACCCGATAGAAGACAGAAGCGGGGATCTCGTTGGTGGATGGTGCGCTTTTTCTCTTCCATATCTAATATTGGGGCTTAATTACCTATATGCGCTCGTGGTGAGAATCCTCAGTGCCATATTTCAACTTAACTACTAAAATCTCAAATAGCTAGACTGCAAGGGGATATAGAATTATTATGGATGATTGTGAGTTTTTTTTAGCAGACTATGAACGCTCAAGAAATAATCCGCTCGATTGAAGCGGAACAATTAAAATCAAACTTGCCCGACATTTACGTGGGTGACACAGTTAAAGTCGGTGTCAAAATCAAGGAAGGCGACAAATACCGCGTGCAACCCTACGAAGGCGTAGTGATTGCTAGACGCAATGGCGGAATTAATGAAACCATTACAGTGCGTAAGGTATTTCAAGGCGTTGGCGTTGAACGAGTGTTTCTTTTGCACTCTCCCCGCATTGACAGCATCAAAATCATGCGTCGCGGTAAAGTAAGACGCGCTAAATTGTACTACTTACGCGATCGCGTAGGTAAAGCTACCAGAATCAAGCAACGGTTTGACCGCCCTTTGTAATTTAGCAACTATGGGAGAAATCTCTAGCATCAAGCGGCTTCTGCCGCTGATTTGTTACCTTAAAGAAATTAAAGTGAAATAAAAGTCAAATTGCGTTAAACTAAAAAAGTTCAGCGCAATGACTGAATCAAAGAAAGCTCGTGCGCTCTTAGTTCAGTTGGTAGAACGCAGGTCTCCAAAACCTGATGTCGGGGGTTCAAGTCCTCCAGGGCGCGCTCTCAAAAAAAACAAAGCCCGAAACCAGTACAAAACTGCTAAGTATGAGCAAGTATGGAAAAGTTCGGGTTATAATTGTGTTTGCAGCTTTTTGGCTTTCAGGCAATGGAAAGTAATAGGGAATACCTCTATAAAGAAGCTGTATAAACAATCGGGGAGATAAACGACTGTGGCAAAGAAAAACGAAGCAGAAATGCCAGAAACCACTAATGGGTTCAACATAAGCAACTTATATCAGGGAATTAGAGAAGAGCTTGACAAAGTGGTTTGGCCCAGTCGGCAGCAACTGGTAAGCGAATCAGCAGCTGTGTTGTTAATGGTTACCCTCTCCGCATCTTTGATATATTTGGTCGATGGATTGTTTACTTGGGCAGCAAAACAGGTGTTCTGATGGTTGGTGCAACAGACGAACCACGCAACTCGACGTTGCAGTCAAAGGAAGCAGCAGAAACAGCGCAGGATGCTTTGCGAGAAGCACGCTGGTATGCAGTACAAGTAGCCTCAGGCTGTGAAAAGCGTGTAAAGACAAACTTAGAGCAGCGCATCCAAACCTTTGATGTAGCTGACAAAATTGTCCAAGTGGAAATTCCCCACACGCCAGCAGTGAAAATCCGTAAGGATGGTAGTCGCCAAAACACCGAAGAAAAAGTGTTTCCTGGTTACGTGTTAGTCCGGATGCTTATGGACGATGACGTATGGCAGGTAGTGCGAAATACCTCTCATGTAATTAACTTCGTGGGAGCCGAACAAAAACGTGGTACTGGCAAAGGTCGCGGTCACGTCAAACCTATGCCGCTGAGTGCTTCGGAAGTAGAACGGATCTTCAAACAGACCAGCGAACAAGAGCCAGTTGTCAAAATTGACATGGCTACTGGTGATAAGATAATCGTGCTGAATGGTCCATTTAAGGACTTTGAAGGCGAGGTGATTGAAGTCAGTCCAGAGCGAAGTAAGCTTAAGGCTCTGCTGTCGATTTTTGGGCGGGATACACCAGTAGAATTGGAATTTAATCAGGTTGAGAAACAGAGCTAAATAAAAATGGCGAAAAAAGTAGTAGCGGTCATTAAACTGGCTTTGAACGCTGGGAAAGCCAACCCAGCACCGCCAGTGGGACCTGCGTTGGGTCAGCACGGCGTCAACATCATGATGTTCTGCAAAGAGTACAACGCCAAAACAGCAGACCAAGCTGGGATGGTGATACCGGTGGAAATTTCGGTTTTTGAAGACCGGAGTTTTACATTTGTACTGAAAACGCCACCAGCATCGGTGTTGATTCGCAAAGCAGCGAAAATAGAAAGAGGCTCAAACGAACCTAACAAAAAGAAAGTTGGCTCGATTACCAAAGCCCAATTGCAAGAAATAGCCCAAACAAAAATGCCGGATCTCAACGCCAACGACATAGAAGGGGCAATGAAGATTGTAGAAGGTACTGCCAAAAACATGGGCGTGGCGATCTCAGATTAGTCAAGAGTCAAGAGTCAAGATTCAAGATTCAAGATTCAAGAGTCAAGAGTCAAGATTCAAGATTCAAGATTCAAGATTCAAGAGTCAAGATTCAAGATTCAAGATTCAAGAGTCAAGATTCAAGATTCAAGAGTCAAAAGACGAAAGACTTAGCGCTTATAACTAAAATTATCGGGGGAGAGGCAAAGCTTCGTAATAAACCCCAGGAGAGAAAAATGGCGAAAAAAATATCACGCCGACTACAGGCGTTGCTAGAAAAAGTAGAAAGCAGAGATTATGCACCTCTAGATGCTTTATCTCTGTTAAAAGAGACAGCAACTGCAAAGTTTTCCGAAGCAGCAGAAGCCCATATCCGGTTGGGAATTGACCCGAAGTATACTGATCAACAGTTGCGGACAACAGTAGCACTGCCCAAAGGTACAGGACAAATCGTCAGGGTGGCAGTAATTGCTAGAGGGGAAAAAGTAAACGAAGCCAGCAATGCAGGTGCTGATATCGTCGGTTCCGAAGAACTGATTGAGCAGATTCAGAAAGGCATGATGGACTTTGACAAGCTAATTGCTACACCGGATGTGATGCCACAAGTGGCGAAGCTTGGTAAATTGCTTGGTCCTCGGGGTTTGATGCCATCGCCGAAAGGGGGAACGGTGACATCTGACGTAGCAAGTGCGATCGCAGAATTTAAAGCTGGTAAATTAGAATTCCGAGCTGATCGTACTGGCATTGTCCATGTTATGTTTGGTAAGGCATCCTTCTCGCCCGAAGATTTATTGGTAAACTTGAAGGCGTTGCAAGAAACGATTGACCGTAACCGTCCTTCCGGAGCCAAAGGTCGTTATTGGCGCACAATGTACGTGTCTGCCACTATGGGACCATCGATTCAAGTCGATGTCAACGCCCTACGGGATTTCAAACTGACCGAAGCAGCATAAAACTAGAGGCGCTATAGCACTTAGGTGCTATAGCTAGTATTAAGTGATATCATCTCTAGTCCAAGCTCAAGAGCGTCCCTAACTAAATAGGCAAAGCCAGAGATAGCAGGTGCTAATTGCTTAATATCCTGCCGAGGTTTGCACTCTCATTGCTTAAAGTTCCACTCTTTTACGGTGTGATAACTGCGGCAATAGAAGTATTGCTAAACCCCGGCTGATAAAGCTGGGGTTTGTTGTTATGGGGTCGGTCAGAGAAACACCCACAAGTAGGGAAAACACGGATTTGTATGAGGAGGTGAAACAAAGATGGGTAGAACAGTAGAAGATAAAAAAGCGATCGTTGCTGACCTCAAAGAAACTTTGAGTGACTCAACTTTGGCACTGGTAATTGAATACCAGGGGCTAACAGTCGCGGAAATGACAGATTTACGGCGGCGGTTGCGTCCGACTGGTACTGTATGCAAGGTGACAAAGAACACCTTGATGGGTATCGCCATTCAAGACCAGGAAAAATGGCAACCGATGTCGGAGTTGCTCAAAGGTTCCTCAGCCTTTTTGCTAGTTAAAGAAGATTTCTCAGGTGCCATTAAGGCTTACCAAGACTTCCAGAAAGCCAGCAAGAAGACAGAACTTCGCGGCGGCGTTATGGATGGTCGCCTGTTGAAAGAACCTGATGTCAAGGCGCTGGGAGACTTGCCATCTAAGGAACAACTCATGGCGCAAATTGCCGGAGGCATCAACGCCTTGGCGACCAAGATTGCCGTGGGTATCAACGAAGTTCCTGGTTCCTTGGCGCGTGCTTTGCAGGCAATTGCCGACAAGGACAAAGGCGACAATGCCGAAAGCGCTAGCGAATAAAATTCGCGGTTCGTTACTATCTAGTCCACAGTCAAAAGTAATAACAAATGACTAATGACTAATGACTAATGACTAATAACTAATCAAACATTACAGGAGTTATATCGATGTCTGCTACAACCGATCAAATTTTGGATCAATTGAAATCTTTGACTTTGCTGGAAGCATCTGAATTAGTCAAGCAAATTGAAGAAGCTTTCGGCGTGAGTGCTGCTGCACCAGTTGGCGGCATGATGATGATGCCCGGTACCGGTGGTGGTGGTGCTCCTGCTGAAGAAGTTGTTGAGCAAACTGAGTTTGACGTGATTCTAGAATCAGTTCCAGCTGATAAGAAGATTGCCGTCCTGAAGATTGTGCGCGAATTGACCGGTCTGGGTCTGAAGGAAGCGAAAGACATGGTGGAAGCTGCACCTAAGGCAGTTAAAGAAGGTATTGCCAAGGATGCCGCTGAAGATGCTAAGAAGCGCATCGAAGAAGCTGGTGGTAAAGTGACAGTTAAGTAGTCAAAATTCCATTACACATAGGCGTGGAAAAGATGTAGAGACGTAGCAATGCTACGTCTTTAGGGGTTATGGGTAACGCATAATTAATTTCCACGCCTATGTCTTCTGATAGAGGCGATGGCACAAAACGAATTTTGGACGTTTCAAAATTGGCAGCAAGGCGATCGCTTGTCTTTGCAATCAAGCTAATCACCGGGTTAGAGTTTTCTCAATGCGGCGGTCAGGGATAAGCCACATGACCGCGACCAGACTGTATAATATGCAGGCAAACCACGAGTTCACAAAGGAAAGCCCAATTGCCACGGCATAAATTAACACCGATACTTTGCCTTTAAAGTCTCCACCAAGTGCGGTTGCGAGAGCGGAATCTTTACCGTGGTAAGCAACGAGGACGCGGGCTAGGATGTAATACGCGATCGCACTAGACAACAGCACAATACCGTATAGGGCAACTGGTAAGGTGGCAAAGTGGTTTTCACCCATCCATCCAGTGACGAAGGGTATGAGTGACAAAAAGAACAGCAGATTTAGGTTAGCCCACAAGACACTACCATTAACGTGCCGAACCGCCTGTAACAAATGATGATGGTTGTTCCAGTATATACCGAGATAGATAAAACTAAGCACGTAACTCAGAAATACTGGGATTAGCGGACGCAGCGCAGCTAAATTGGCTTCATGAGGCACTTTCAATTCCAGCACCATAATGGTGATGATAATAGCGATTACACCATCGCTAAATGCTTCTAACCTTCCTTTCCCCATATGCTAGCGTACACTCCTGTTCTGCTGAATTCAACGTGAGTTCGACAGCGATCGCCCTCTCATTTTCTCACAAAAGACGACTCTTAAAGGCTGGTGTTTGGTGTGATTCCAGCCAGCTAATAAATACGTTAAAGAGGCAAGAAGCCTTTTAGATCCCCGACTTCTCAAAGAAGTCGGGGATCTGTACTTATGCCGTGTTCTACTAGTTGATCAGCGAACGTTTAGATATGGTTGGCGATCGCGTAACTTGACGAGTTTAAATCCAGCATAATCTTATACTCTATTTCAATCTACGTTTTCGTTGTCAATGGCTCGCCAACCTCGTAAGCTCAAACCTGGATGCTGCTACCATATCACCACCCGTTGTAACAACCGCGAATTTCAGTTGACTCGTCACGAATGTCGAGAGGTATTTATTTATGCCATCAAAAAAGCGATAGAAAAGTTCAATTTTAAGCTTTATGCGTTATGCATAATGTCAAACGACGTCCAATACGGTTCGGATAATGTTTTTTGATGAAAATTATAGATCACAAAGACGCGATAAATCGCCGTCTTTACAATAATCAGTCCTTTGTAGAGACGGCGATTTATCGCGTCTCTTGCCTTAAGCGAGTTGAATCGAACGGGACATTTTTGGGAAAAAAGATATCACAGTTCGGGATTTGAAACGAGCGATTATCGACGGGCTTTAAACACGCTCCGGTATATTCATGCAAATCCTAAAGCCGCAGGAATGCAACAGGGATTTTTCTACGATTTCAGCAACTACGGAACTCACGATAGGTTAACTGATGATGGTTTAACAAAATGGCATCCTGCTTTTTTGTCTTTGGGCAAAAGTTTAGAAGAATGTGCAGCAAGGTATCGGGGATTTTGCAAAAAATATAAACCCAAGCCAAAGCCAGAGAGAAGTTATTGCTGGGGAAGTAAGTTATTGCCGAAGGTTGTGAAGGGTAAAGGGAAAAATAAGGCTTCTGCTGGACAAATGCGGCTGCCTTGGGATGATTGGGAAGTTGCTGATTCAGAAGTGCGTGAGGTCGCAGAACAGTTTGTGACAGCTAATTGCTATGACCCCAGAATAGCAGCCCAGTTATTCAAATAATTCTTTAGGTAATCCCCAGTGCCAGGTATCGAAATCGCCCACTTGATGAATTCGTAGAAATTCCTTTATAAACAAATCTTTATAAAAGACTGGGACGCTTATATGTTACAGTTTACAAGTCTCCGTGCGAGAAAAGACGGTAGGCCGAGTAATACGCCGTAACGACGGTGGTACTATACCATACCTCAATACCGATATAGGAACCATTGCCGGAGGTAACACCGGTACAGTATAAGGTATTCCTCCCCTCACTTCGGGGCTGTTTGGGTCTTTTTTTATACGTTCAATTAACTCTTGGTATCCCACGTATCCCCCGCTCCCCCGCTCCGACTCTTTTTGTCTTTCATTGTACCACCCTACTGCACTTGCGAAACGTAAGTAATTTTTTCCATCGTTATCATTCCAATCTTCTACTTTAATACCCAGTCTATTTCTTGTATCTACCCAAATTTTCTTTTGCACGCTGAAACCAAAATTCCCTTTTGAGTTTTGCACCCAATAATCATCCATTTGTTTAAGAACAGGACAGGAAAAATTCTCTATTTGTGGGTAATCGAGGTAACCCTCTTTTTCTCTATTAGCAATAAAAAGCATCATATCCCAAGTTTTTTCGTCAGCTTCTTGCCATTGTTTCCCCTTCAAAAAATATTTCAATTCCGCAAAAAAGTGCTGTTTGAGAGATTGCCAAACTTGTTGTCTAAAATTTTCTTGATTTTGATTTGCCAGTGACTCAAGTAATCCTTGATGGACATCTTCAATATTTTGAGCACTAATAATTTGATTATTTTTAAAGGGGTTAGTTTCGTTAGGATGAGTTTTAATAATCTCGTAGGCTTCTTTATAAAGTTTTATTGCTTTTATTTTTTCTTTATCATCAAGTAAATTTATTTCAGTATTCTTGACTAAAACTTGAATTTGCAGTTTTTGTTCAGAATTAATATTATTTCCTTTATTCTGTAAATACTTCAAACTTTCTGTGATATTTCGTTGCGCTTCATCTGGCTTTTTAAGTTGCTGATATACTTGCGACATAGAAGCTAGCAATAAGGCTTGTTTGAGGTTGTGGTCATTAACTCTAAAGGATAAACCAGCCTGTCTTAAAGCCTGGTCTGACTCAGATGTCAGATTTTTATTTCGTAAGTCTCCAGCTAATTTAGATAATTTTTGAACAGTTTTAATTTCATTCTCTATAGAAGCAAGCTGATTTACTTGTCTGACTGCAAATCCCCCTAAAATTCCAGCAAGAAATAAAGCTAAGAATAAAACAGCAGAACCACTACGAATCTGCCGTTTAGCTTTTTTATTAGCTTCAGTTAATAATAAATTTCTTTCCTCAGATGCTTCCCTATCTCTCCTCTCCCTCTCTAACTGCGCTTCTTTTTCCTGAGCAGCAATTTCCTCTTGAATTTCCTTCTCTTTACTAGCAGCTAAAAACTGCTTATCTTGATAACTTAAATTCTTATCCTTCCCCCATTCCTCCGCACCCTTCAGCGCATTCCCCCGCAAAAGTCGAGATTCATCACTATACCCAGAATCAACCCAAGCGCGAAAAGCTTCCGAATAGGGACGCAATTTTTTTAATTCAGCTTCAACCCAACTTTGATTAAAAACTTCTTGATAAATTCGATTATAAACTCTTAATTTTTCCTGCTGCTTACCAACTAAACCCGATAATAATAGCTCGCTTTGCTCCGCACTATCATTATTTACCACCTCTCCATGAGAGCGAACTTGCTGATACAAATCTAATAAATATCCGGCTCGTTCCTCATCCCGTAAAATTCTGCTGCGAATCGTGCGTAAATGCTCCGGTTCATCTTGCAATTCCCAATTTTCAATTATCCTTCCTCTCGTTACCTGCTCAACAGAACGAAGATTATCTTTCTCTGATTCTTCCACCATAAGCTGACACAATTTCTGCGTCAAAAATGGTTGTCCTCCCGTCCAATTTAATATCTCCTGCATCACCCCTTGGGAATCTGCAAATTTCCCTTGCAAACCCTTCCTTAAAGGTTCCGCTTCATGTAGTTGAAAACCTTTGAGATTAATTGCTCTGCCAATATTAAAAGGTGTGCGTTGCTTATCTTGAATTAAATTACCCGGTGAAGCTACCCCCAACAAACAAAAAGTGAGACGATTATAATCCGAATTATCAACCCGTTGATTGTGAAAAGCGCGAATTAAAGCAAAAAAGTCATCTGTGGGAAATTTTAGACTGAGAACACTATCAATTTCATCAATAAAAATAACAATATTTGCTTTAACTTCAATTAACAAAACCTCTTCAATAAACTTGCGAAATCTTGTTACTTCTGAATGTAATTTATTCTTGACCCACCACTCAGCTAAATCTACATCTAAAGCAAAACTTTCAATTAAATTATCAATCAAATCCACATACCACTGTTCCGGTGTCACATTTTGCACACCACCCGCAGATAAATCAATAGCAGCACATTCCACCCCAGCATCTCGCAACCGTCGCATAGT
>CAXTNZ010000106.1:0-21988 GCA_964245695.1 uncultured bacterium
CCCTTATCCCCCTCATCTGCCTTATCCCCTAGTCCCCAGTCCCCAGTCCCAAGTTACTATGGCAACAATTTTCTCTGTCCATCCTGATAATCCCCAAAGCCGCCGAATACAAGAAATAAAGGAGGCGCTTGCTAGTGGAGCAGTGATGCTTTACCCTACTGATACAGTTTATGCGATCGGTTGTGATTTGAATGCTAAGTCGGCGGTGGAACGAGTACGGAAAATTAAACAGTTAGCAAATGATAAACCACTGACGTTTTTGTGTCCTTCACTGTCAAATGTGGCGACTTATGCTTTGGTGAGTGACACAGCTTATCGGATTATGAAGCGCTTGATTCCGGGACCTTACACATTTTTGCTACCTGCAACCAAGTTAGTACCGCGACTGGTGCAAAGTCCCAAGCGAAAAACTACAGGGATTCGCGTACCAAATCATCCGGTATGCTTGGCGTTGTTGGCGGCGTTGTCAAATCCGATTATTTCAACTTCCGCACATTTGCCGCTAGATGAGACAGATGATGGAATGGTAGGGGTAGAGGTAGAAGATATCCTGTCGCGGGTGGATTTATTTGACCGTTTGGACAATTTGGTAGATGTAATTGTGGATACTGGCGAGGAACCCACATATGAAGTATCTACTATTTTGGACTTAACGGGAGAAGAACCGATGATTACCAGGCGGGGTTTAGGCTGGGAGGAAGCAGTAGCTTGGGTATAAGTATTTAACTTCACAGACTCTCCTGGTAATTTCGGAAAATGACAAAAAAAATGCTCCAGTTTGAAAATTGTCATACTGAAAAGGCTGGGAGCGGCTATGATCGGGATGACGGTAAAAGTCTGTACAGCAAGGGTTATAACCGATTTTAGGGGATAGCGGCTACCTATGTGCCAGTCGCTATCTGATTGCTGCTGAAAAAACCGACACACCGGCATCCCCGTAACTTTTACATATTTTTTATAGTTATATATGTGAGCAGTACTTACGGCGAATCTCCGCAGCTTGCTTCGGATGCTGTTTCTGCTTGTAGTTACGGTGCTATACCATATCAGGAAAAGTAATGAAAGTCAACCTCGCCAATCTACCCACCTCTGAGCCTGATTTTGACCGCCACGCTGACAACGAAGAATTGCCAGCCATCAACACCGATGCTTTGATCAAGCTGCTGTGTCAGGAAATGCAAGCTCAGGTGAAAGCTACGCCAGCGTGTGTGCAAGCTGTAGTAAAACGCATAGCCAAAGAAGTGGAACGTATCTGCGATAAGAGCTACCGCATCCAAACTTCTGGGCAAGTTAAGTCTTGGCAGATTACCTTGGCAAGGCATCGTCTGCAAAAATGCCTGCGTTACAATCAATTGGGTTCTAAACAAGGGCGCGTGGAATTACATAGCCATCTTGGTGCTATCGTTTACCGTCATATTGCAGTTTCTAGTGGCGAGTTAAAATTTGAGGCTCGTTACAACCTGATTGAAGATTTCTTGCAAGCATTTTATATCGAAGCTATCAAAGCTTTTCGGCGAGAAAACGAACTACCGGAAAATTACACTCCCCGCACTCAGCTGGAATTAGCAGAATACATGGCGTTTACAGAGCAGTATGCCAAGCGCCGCATCAATTTACCAGGTGGTGCTAATCAGCAATTGATTATACTACGTGCCCAAGGTTTTGCCCGTCGTCAACCCCAGGAAACTACGGTTGATATTGAAATGGCGGTGGAGTCTGCTAAGAGTGAAGAAGCGGAATCTTATCAGCGTAACTCGGCAGTGCAACAGGTGCGATCGCAAATGATTGCCCAAGCTAATTTCGATCCAGCTGACGAGTCGGAACGCGATCGCGTTATCTCTGAATTGATGAAATATCTGGAATCTCAAGGTCAATCTGACTGCGTGGATTACCTAACCTTAAAACTCCAAGACCTTTCAGCACCAGAAATTGACTCTATTCTCGGTCTAACTAGCCGTCAGCGCGACTATCTGCAACAGCGTTTTAAATACCATGTGGAAAAGTTCGCCAAGCAACACCATTGGCAATTAGTACATCAATGGTTGGGTGCAGGTTTGGATCATAGGCTGGGACTGTCTTCTAAGCAGTGGGAAATCTTTTTGAGCCAACTGTCTCCCCAGCAACAGCAAATCTTGCATTTGAAAACCGCAAAACACAGTGATTTGGCGATCGCCAAATCACTCAAATGCACCCCCAAACAACTGCAAAAGCGCTGGACTCAACTTCTAGAACTTGCATGGGCTATTCGTAACGGTAACACTGAAGTCCAGACAGGCTGAAGCCTTAGTACCTTCTGCGATATAAAGTAATATCAGCAAATATTTCTAGGCTTTATCCTGCGAGCGTGCAAATTGTTATTCTAGATGTTTTATCCTACCTCCAACCAAATAAATCTTCCTTATCTTCCCCTCGAAAACGGGGGGAATTTAGGGATAAGCCGAGGTTATTAGATTTCTCAAATATTGCCGCAAAAAGTAAATTAATATCACGGCTGGAAATATTTATAAACCCATAGCTCAAGCAAATAAGTTAAATTCCTAGTCCTAATTATTAATACATTTGTATTTAGTACACAAGTACCATTTAAATCATACTTTTTATCTATTAATCCAGCCTTTCCCATCTAAAATCGAAAATTCATATTAAGTAACCGACTATTTGCTACTGCTTCCGTGGAATCCTAGAATAAGCAGGACTGTTGCCAAAAAATTCAAGATGACTATGACTCAAGGCGCACGGGCAAATCAGGCGGGTAAAATTTTAGAAAGTAATGTACAAACCACATTAAGGGCATACGATTATTTCCAAGTATGTCCCAATGTACCAAAAAAGCAGCACAGAGAATTTATTTTAAAATCAACTTTATTGCCAAAATGCTATGCAAAGCAGGTTTACATCGGCAGCGGAATTTATCAAACTGACATTTATGTTGACTTTTATGTTGTGGGTTTACCTGCCATGCCATCTGGATTAATTATCGAGTGCAAATGGCAAGAAAGCGGTGGTTCCGTTGATGAAAAGTTTCCTTATTTGAACATGAATATTCAGTATTCTTACCCTGCGCCAACTATCGTAGTTATAGGCGGTGAAGGTATGAGAGGAGGAGCAATTGACTGGCTCAAACAAAGAGCAACCGATAACCCAAATTTATTAGCTGTTCAAAGTTTAGACAGATTTATTGCCTGGGCAAGTAAACATCTTTAGTTTATTACACCTTTAATATAATAATTAGGCAGAATGCTTGCTAAATTTAGCTAAAAGCCTTTTTACTTTTAATAAGATGTAATCAATACTTCATAAATAATGCCTCGTTTTTTTGTATTAGAGTTAATTGAACGTGCTGCGGCAATTGGGTAAATTTTAAAATTAATTTCTTGGTAAATTTTTCTAATTAATTCACAATCAGAGTTACACACCATAACTTTGACCCCGCGACTTGCCATTTCTGCACAAATATCTCGTAAACGTTCTTGGTCTTTTTCATTGAAAGAATTTTGACTGTAAGCTGTAAAATAGCTGGTGCTACTTATAGGATGGTAAGGTGGATCACAAAAGACAAAATCATTACTACTGGTTGCATAATTTCGCACTTCCTCAAAATCTCCCTGTTTAATTTCAGATGTTGAAAGTGCTGCTGAGGCTGCACGCAATAAATCCTCAGGACAAATATTGGGATTTTTATATTTACCTAATGGTACATTGAATTTATTTTGCGAGTTAACTCGATAAAGTCCATTGAAACAAGTTTTATTAAGATAAATTAGACGAGCAGCTTTTTCTAAATCAGTCTTGCCAGGATTAGCTCTTACAGTGTAATAATAAGTTACACTATCTTTAGCATGTTGATGTTCATGCTCTTTTAGTAAAGAAATTAATTCTTCAACATGATTTTTAACACAGCAGTAAGTAGTAATTAATTCTGCATTAATATCAGTCAAAATTGCAGTTTCTGGTTGGATACAGAAAAAAATTGCACCACCACCTAAAAACGGCTCATAGTAATTTTTGTAATTATTTTTGGATGGAAAATAGGGAAGATATTGCTGAATCAACTTACTTTTACCCCCAGCCCATTTCAAAAATGGACGCGGGAAAGTTGACTTGGAGACTTGACTGAACATTTAACTGAAATAATCGCTACCAAATATAGCTAATATAACTGAAAAACCATATTTTATATTAATTGAGTAATTTGCGAACCCCATATATTACAATTAAATTGAATCAGCACATCAAAACAAACGTATAGTCTATAACAAGGCAGTCTAAATTCAAATGTTTGACGGATTTTGGGATAACATATTACGTTACCTCCGCTACTTTATTACTACCCTCTTAGGCGTATTGCTGAACACGTTTGCGCCATTAGCGCCGCTGTTTAAAAGCCCAGTTACTTCGATCGCCGTCTTAGGCTTAATTGTTGGTAGCCTCGTTTTCGTTACTCTCACCCTACGCGCAATGCTGGGCTTGAGTGCAATTTAGACGCTTGACTATACCCACAGGTAATTAATTGTAGCGTCAAGGGCGATCGCGCTCCGTCTTAATTAGTATCTATTTGTTTAGTACAACCTCTGTGAGGAGGCGTAATATTTATGGCTACAAATCGCCGTGTTTCCCGCGTTGCTGAATTAATTAAACGCGAAGTTAGCCAAATGCTGCTCAACGGCATTAAGGACGACCGTGTGGGAACAGGAATGGTAAGTGTTACCGATGTTGATGTTTCTGGCGATCTGCAACACGCCAAAATCTATGTGTCAATCTATGGAACTGATGAAGCCAAGACAGAAACAATGGCTGGCTTAAAATCGGCAACCGGTTACGTTCGCAGCGAACTTGGTGCGCGGGTGCGTCTGCGTCGCACGCCAGAAGTGATTTTTGTCGAAGACCGTTCGATAGAACGCGGTAACAAGGTACTTTCTCTATTGAACCAATTGCAGAATGAGCGTCCGCCGGAAAATCAGGCATCAGACGACAGCACAGATGAAGATGATGATGAATTTTCTGATTGGCATTCTCAGCCGCCATCATCTTGATAATTTGGCGGCAGTATGCTCAATCTAATATCCCCTCTGCCTTATGGGTAATCAACACTTCCCATCTAGCAGAGGGGTTTTACTTTTATCTGGTTGAAACTACCGCCATTCGTTATGGCAACAGGCTTCTGGGAGATTTACGTAACTGAAATAACAATGTAATTTCAACAACAATTACTTCCAAGAAATCAGCCAAACACTTTACAGATGCGATCGCCTTGTATTTGTTTAAATATGACTATGCCTGCCGCAGGGATATGGTAGTTCCAGATATATTCTTTATGTGTTTTTGCCTACTTGACGGCAACGGCGTACTCGGAAGCTGGTCAAAGCACAACTGCTTGTAAACACCTCAACTAAATGCTCTTACTACTTTTGTTATGATTCTCTAACAATTTTAGACAATTGATGATTCAATACCTCTACTATCGACATAACTTATTAATGTAATAAAACTAGAGAATTACTTTGGCATTTATTTACACAATCTAATTGTGGTAAATGACCTGTTGGCATCTGATTTTTAAATCATCGCACCCAAGCAAATACTCTGCCTGCCCCAAATGAAATATATAACTCAAATTAGCGATCGCCATACCCAAACCAGTGTTAACTTAGAGGCAAATCATCGAACCGGGCTACAGTTTTTTACACAAAGCAATGCTTTTTCCTGTAGTAGTGAACTTAACCAAGCATCTAAATATTTACTTAAGAAATTATTAACAAATCTACATCTAAAAGCTTTAGTATTGTACCGTAACTCTGATGTTCTGCAACACTTTATACCCTTACTACCGCCAAAGATTTCTCTTTGGACAGATTCCCGCAGTCCGAGACAGTGCTTTACGTACATTATTTGGTATTTAACTAACCAGCTAATGAACTAATACCTGATGCCAAATCAGAGCTAAAAGTATTCACTGCAAAGCTTTGTAACCTCCCGAATACAATTTGCGCTTCTGTTCAAACGAGTTAATATAATTACCTGAGTACTCTTTTATGAGATGAGTTGAGCGTAATTGTCATGAATACTTGACTTTCGTAACATTTCTTTAGATAATTTGAGGAGATGTAGCGTCAAAATGAAAATAGATCCGTATACCAAAATACAAAAGCCTAGCCACAAGATTAATCCTTGTCGTGTTAGTTCCTAAGAAAATTTGGGAACAATATTTACGTGTAACTTTGTGAGTAAAAAACCATGAGTGTGAATACGGTGCCTTCGATTAACTACTACTCTTTGGACATCATCCAAGACGAAGCACGCCGACTGGTGCAAAAGGGAATGGTCAGCAGACAACAGCCAATATATACACTCTGCCAATACATCCCTGCGAGAGAGTGGGTTTGCGTTGAATGCGAATTAGAAAAATGTGATTTTTTGCTTCGCGATCGCATCGGCGATCTAATTGGTCGTGAACAATGGGAAAACGACTAATCAAATTTTGTTGTAATTCTCAGATTGTGAATTGGGAGTGTATTTTGGATCTGCGGATGTGACAACAGAAGATTTTTAGCTCAATAGTCAAGGATAATCTCTGCTTATAATCGGTCTTTCCCAATCCAGGGTCTCCAATTTACCATCAAAGCGAGAAACTTTAGAGTCTAATTTATACAACTAGTCAAGTAAGCGATCGCATCGGAGTCATTTGTACTCTAAATTTTTGAACATGTCGCTTTACATTTTTACATCGGGTGCAATACTTTGAATATACTTTGTTGATCATCTTACCGGGGCGGTTTCTAACTTGGAACTGCTCCGGTTATTTTTCTTAAGCTATCTGGGTATACGGGAATGGGGATTGTTTATAGTTAGTAGTTAGTAAAACATTACCCCAACGAAAGAACCAGTCGCTACAACGGGGTTTCCCCCTGTTCTACGCGCTGGCGCATCATTAAGCATCAACCCACTTGCTCCAAATACTGATTCACATCTTCAATCAAGCGGGTGAGTTCAGCTTCGGTAGTTAGGCGGATACTAGCATCGCGGATGGTGAGCAGGACTTTAGCCGCGAAGGGAGTAGCCCAGATATTGGGATTACAAAAAATTTCTAAAAACACGTCTCCGGTGTACCGATATTCCATTGGACGCTGGGGAGTGGCTTTACCACCGCCAGAAGCGCTTTTAGCAGAAACAGCTTTGAGGCTTTGCATCAATTGATCTATCGCCGCCTTCAATTCCTGTGCAGCTTGGGGTGAAAAACTAAAGGAGACAGAACCTTCAACCAGGTTCAGTGTCAGGTTGTTTGGGGACATAAACTGTTTATTTGAATATCTAGCTACAAATAACATTTTCCTAGCGATGAGTCACAAGTGCGCTCCGCTTTTTTCTCAATGGCAATCATTCAAAAAGCTTTTATCTAAGAATAGGGTAACGGGTCCATAAAGCCAAACATGCTCTACTTATTCACAGAACTTCAAAACTTAAAAGTCCTTGTGGCGATGTTCACGGTATTACCACTAAAGAATGATTTTTCATTAAATATCCCTGCTATTAATAAGAAAAAAATATACTTGCCTGGGCAAAGTAAATTGCACTGTTTATCAGGTTTGTAGCTACTTTTAATCAAAAATAGTCTCAATAAACTGAGGTAATAATTTGAGGTTATAGAGATACGTAATCCTTACGGCGTAAGAGTTTGATACATTAAATTGGTGTTTTAAGTTTTACATTAGAAGTCATAGAACATAATCGTAAAAAAACTCTATGACTTACGATAATCGTGCCACGGTGCAAAGGGTGCTAATTATCACCCTACTACTAAACTTGTTTGTAATGGCATTGAAAGCGGTAGTCGGAACGTTGACAGGTTCTCTGAGTTTGTTAGCTGATGCCTTGCATAGTGTGACAGATAGCGCCAGCAACGTTTTAGGATTAATTGCCAGTAGATTTTCTACGCCACAACCTGATCGCGAGCATCCCTATGGACATCTAAAATTTGAAGCTGTAGCAGCTTTGGGAATTTCCGCCTTTTTAGGAATAGCCTGCTTTGAAATTCTCCAAGGAGCAGTCGAACGAATTCTCAAAGGTGGGAACGTTGTAAAAATATCTGCTCAAGAATTGTGGATATTACTGCTTGTGCTGGGGGTTAATATTTTCGTGGCTTTTTACGAACGCCGTGTGGGGAACCGGGTAAAAAGCGCAATTTTGATTGCGGATGCCAAACACACCATGAGCGATGTCTGGGTAACAATCAGTGTAATAGCTGGTTTGATTGGCGTTTGGTTGGGTTATCAATGGCTGGATCTGGTTTTAGCCTTTCCTGTCGCTTTGTTGGTATTTTCGAGTGGCTGGTCTGTTTTAAAAGAGAATTTACCTTGGCTGGTGGATCAAATGGCGATCGCACCAGAAGCAATTTATGATATCGCCCTTTCTATCCCTGGTGTCCTTAACTGTCACGACATCGCCTCTCGCGGTGTTCTCGGTCGCCAAGTCTTCATCGAAATGCATTTAATAGTAGATGCACCAGATGTCGAAACTGCCCACCACATCACCGAGGAAGTAGAAAAGCGCCTAGAAGAACGCTTTAGCCCAGTGCGGATTTTAATTCACGTTGAACCACCCGCCTACAAATCAGAGCAAATTAGCTTTTAAGCTGAATTGAAGGAGAAATTTACATTTTTCATCTCAAACAAGAGAAACTCAGTAAATCTTCCGTGGCGACACAGTTTCATATGTACTTACAATTTAATCAAGCACACAAAGTACACAAAATCACAACATACTAAGTATAAAAGTTATGAGTTTTCAGTTAAGTCAACTCAAAACTCATAACTTATACTTTTTTTACTTTTGTTATTCCCACTCAATGGTTCCAGGCGGCTTGGAAGTGATGTCATAAACCACCCGATTCACGCCTTTCACCTCATTCACAATTCGGTTAGAAATCGCTTCCAACACATCGTAAGGCACTCGCGCCCAATCAGCGGTCATACCATCTTCACTTTGTACAATCCTTAAGACAATCGGGTAAGCGTAAGTACGCTGATCGCCCATCACCCCGACACTCTTGATTGGCAGCAACACGGCAAATGCTTGCCAGTAATCATGATACAAGCCGCGTTGGTTAATTTCTTGACGCACAATCAAATCGGCATCGCGCAAAATATTTAACCTTTCAGCGGTGACTTCGCCGAGGATGCGAATCGCCAAACCTGGACCGGGGAAAGGATGGCGTTGTACAATTTCTTCTGGCAAGCCAATAGAACGCCCAACTTTACGAACTTCATCCTTAAACAGTTTCCGCAACGGTTCCACCAGTTTGAATCGCAAATCTTTGGGCAAACCACCGACGTTGTGATGGCTCTTAATTTTTACCGCTACCCGTTCACCTGTTTTGGGATCAACGTTGGTGTCAGCGGATTCGATCACATCTGGATAAAGCGTTCCTTGAGCTAGATAGTCAAAGTGACCAAGGCGTCTGGATGTTTCTTCAAATTCGCGGATAAATTCGTGTCCGATGCGACGGCGCTTTTCTTCGGGATCGGTGACACCAGCAAGGGCGTTGATGAAGCGATCGCGAGCGTTCACATACTCTACCGGAATGTGAAACTGTTCACTGAACAGCTTCAGCAAGCGCTCTGGCTCTAATTTCCGCATAAAGCCTTGGTCAATAAACACGCAAGTCAACTGATCGCCGATCGCTTTATGCAGCAAGAAGGCAAGAGTAGAGGAATCCACGCCTCCAGAAAGCGCCAACAGCACGCGCTTTTCACCTACTCTGGCGCGAATTTCCCGAATTGCTTCTTCAACAAAAGCCGCAGTTGTCCAAGTTGGTTCGCACTCGCAGATGTGGTATACAAAATTACGAATTAATGCTAAACCGCCAAGGGAATGCACCACCTCTGGATGGAACTGGACACCGTAAAGTTTTTTCTCGTGGTCGGCAATGGCAGCACAGGGAGTATTTTCTGTATGCGCGAGCAATTCAAATCCTGGTGGCATTTTGGTTACTGAGTCGCCGTGACTCATCCACATGGTCGTGCCATCTTCGACATTAGTCAGTAAATCTGTCGGGTCGTCTATGTATAATGACGATTTGCCATACTCACCCCGGTCAGCCTTTAACACTTGCCCACCGAGTTGGTTCACCATCAGTTGCATCCCATAGCACACACCCAAAATGGGAATTCCCAAATTCCAAATTTCTGGGTCACAATGGGGAGCGTAATTGTCATAAACTGAATTTGGTCCACCAGAGAGGATAATTCCCTTGGGATCAAGTTCGCGCAACTGTTCTGCTGTGGTGCGATAAGAAAGGACTTCCGAGTATACTTGTGTCTCGCGAATGCGACGGGCAATCAATTCTGAATACTGAGAGCCGAAGTCAAGAATTAAAATCATTTGGCGATCAAGCCGCCCAAAAGACTTAACATTTTGAGGCGCTTGTGCTGTTGGTATCACCGCTGTATTCATGATGGCAGAAGTGGTAGATGTGAGGATAAATTGTGGCTCTATGGTGTAAGCTGGGAGGTTCTTGCTGCTGATACAAGGC
This sequence comes from uncultured bacterium, assembly GCA_964245695.1. GTDB lineage: Bacteria > Cyanobacteriota > Cyanobacteriia > Cyanobacteriales > Nostocaceae > Hassallia. Next base: position 10,529 of record CAXTNZ010000106.1, read on the forward strand.
TTTTAAGGTAATCAAATCCTTGCCAACCGCGCTCAGGCTCACGTTTGTCTTACTGATAAATTCACAAATGGTATTAAGAAGAAAAATTTAACTTATAGTGGCTACTAAAAAAATATGAATTGATTTGGATTTATTATGATTATTCATAATAAGTTAACATGATTTTGCGAATATGATACAAGCAGTTTTGCTCTTGATCATGATTTGGCGATCGCACTCAAAGAGGATAGAACCAATGCTAGCAACGGTTGCGCCACTATCACTATAATTCTTGATGTATTATAGAAAACGCTTATACATGTTTTAAGCGATCGCTTGACACACTTTGTTTACCCTATCACTACCAGTAGTTGCATGAATGCGATCGCAGGTGTTTCTATGCCGCTTCTGCCGTGGCACAGTTAAACTAAGATTTATTTAACCCCTCAAACTCCCACCTCTGATAATAGAGCTTGCATAGCTGACCAAGACAGTCCCTGTTGAATATAACGGGGTGTTTCCGGATTGTAAGGACTCGCTACTCGGTCAATGCTCTTGATGTTTGCCTCATCTGGCAGCACAGGTACATCGGGATCAAATGCAGTTGAGCGCATCAAAGAACTAGAAAAGCCTTTAAATATGGCAATTTTATCTTGCTCATCGGCAATTTCCACAGTTACCAGTAAGACTTCTTGGGGGCGTTTAACAGTGTATTGTTCCAGCCGCTTGCTAATGGAATTTTGCATATCTCATACAGCAGAATTCAGAATTCAAAAGTCAGGAGACTTGCACCCTCTGACTTCTGAGTTTCTTGATCTGATTGCTATGGTTACTGTTGTGTAGCTGAGCGTCCCTGCTTGCCCAGCTTAATTAGAACAAAGTAGCTTAAGCAAAGCACATAAATTATTAAACCAACTATGCCGAGAAAGCCTAAGAACCCAGGCTTGCTATTAGGATGGAAATATTCTTTAAAGAGTAACGGTGCTTCCGCCCAGACGTGACAATAGGGAGTAGCGAAGGCATTTGCCGAAAAAGCACAACCCAAAAAAGGTAGCACGGCGAGTACGCCCAAGGCACAATAAACACTTATAGCCCAGCGCCAAGAGGTAAAAATCAGCTTTAAAATACCACTTTGCTGATATTCAATTTCATCATTGAGATCCAGCCAGAACCACAGCGAAATCGGAATCAGGATACGAGCCATCAACCCTGAGATAAAACTTACCCCGAACCCGCCGATCATCAAGTAAACTGTGATCGCCAGCAGACTCGATACTCGCCAGTAGATAGTTAACAAGCGTTGTATCGCTTCTGCTTTTTGCACAAACGCCCAAATCAGTAGAATTAGGGGAATAATCACCGTGAATAATACCCCTAGCCGATAGTCCATCCAGACTAACCCGCGAAACCAAACTTCCTTGTCCATAGTTTTCTCAGATGATAAATAAAAAACTTTTAGCCAAAAGCGAGTAACCACAGGCAAGATACCTGATAGCTCATAGCTAACAGTTTAATCAAACCAATTACCTTGGAATGTAGGTATTTCCCACTCTACTGCTGTAGGGGAAAAATTTATATACTTTGCTCTCGCCATCTCCTCATATCTGAGAGAGTATCGCCAGTTGACAAAAAAACAAGCAACTCACAGATCCGATTAATATCTTGCAGAAACTTCTAGCAGTGTAAGGGAGAGTTTGGGAACCCACCCTTATCGGCTAAACGCTTGGCTTATCCACACAACTCCCAAAACATTGGGGTCTAGATGTCCCCAGTCAGGGAAAAACCGCTACTTTTTCGCTTCTTTTCTCCGGCACCAAGGTTCCTCCAAAGAAAGGAAAACTCCACTCTTTCTCTCTATTTCCGCAAAGAAATAGAGAGTCGAGGGAAGATAAGAAAAAACTTTCAACCTAACGCGCAGATAAAAGGGGGAGATAAAGTGAGATTTTAGGCGCGAGTGGCGTGAAGCTGCAATCCTGTCAGTAAACTGATCCGGCGTTGCTTGCCCACAGTAGCGAAAAAACTCGCTACTCAATTGTTAGTTGTCGTCAATTCGACACTCAATTGCCTCTGGGTTGTCATCACAGTACTGCTCTAAGGAGTTTTTCTTCTTGTTTTGCCGCTGGTGAGAGGCTTCGGCTTGCAGTTCTTCTACTGCATCCCAAGCAGCAGCACATTCTGCGGAGTTACTGCCTGAAGTATCACAGACAGTACGAGCTTGCTCAACTTCTTCGCTGATTTTTTCTTCAATGTCGGACTTGGCTGTTTGTTGGAAGTTGGTCATTGCGTTAGTCTCGTTGTGAGTTGTTAATACCAGTATAGAAAAAGGAACTAAATTGCAGGTTTTTTTTTGGATTATTGCTCACCATGCTACCCACTTAGCTGCTAAAGTTAGTGTTTTAGCCTGATGATCCATTACTATTAGAGCAAACTCCGCAATCCATACTGGATTTATTTTTATCTTTTAAGATTTTGCGGAGCTTTTACTACAAAAGAGGAATTATACAATATCTTTAATGCATGTAGTAGAGGAGGGGACTTTTTACTGGGGCATGGGGACTGGGTGAAAGCTTAATGCTATAAATTTTATCTTTATAATTCTTACCCAATCCCTAATCCAAGGGTCACCAGTCCTCAATCCCGTACTTTGCTGGGATCATCTCATTGTAAGATGCAATTAATGTTCCCCAGGGTAAAAATAAAAAAACTACTAGCCTAAACAGAGAAAGAGCCGAAAACTCATGGCAGACCAAATGCAGTGGGCAAATGCCCTATCAACCCGTCCTTCCTTGGAAGCAGCTGTTGCAGATGTGGTACAACGCGCTGTCTCGTCGTTAACAGCACCCGCAGATCTAGGGCTGGTATTCATTTCCTCTGCTTTTACGAGTGAGTATTCCCGGCTTTTGCCCTTGCTGGCTGAGCAACTTTCAGTACCTGTGTTAATTGGCTGTAGTGGTGGCGGAGTGATTGGGACAACAGTTAAGGGACAAACCCAAGAATTGGAAGCAGAACCAGCCCTTAGCCTGACTTTGGCACACCTTCCTGGGGTGAATCTTCAAGCGTTTCATGTTGTTGGTGAAGAATTACCGGATTTGGATGGTCCACCAAATGCTTGGCTGGATTTGGTAGGTGTACCTTCATCTCCTGCACCTCAGTTTATCTTGCTGTCCGGTTCCTTTTCTTCGGGAATTAATGATTTATTGCAAGGGCTGGATTTTGCTTATCCTGGATCGGTGACGGTGGGGGGACAGGCTAGCGGTAGTGGTGGTCGGATTGCCCTATTTTGTAACGATCGCCTATATCGTGAGGGAACGGTAGGTTTGGCTTTGACTGGTAATATTGTTTTAGAAACGATTGTGGCGCAAGGATGCCGACCGATTGGCAAGCCATTACAGGTGACAAAAGCCGATCGCAATATCATCCTAGAACTGGATGAACAAGTGCCGCTGGTATTGTTAAGAGATTTGATTGGCGGTCTTAGCGACTCAGACCGAATGCTGGCACAGCACTCGCTGTTTGTTGGTGTGGCAATGGATGAATTTAAGTTGGCTTTACAGCAGGGAGACTTTTTAATTCGCGGCATATTAGGGGTAGACCCATCAGCAGGAGCGATCGCAATAGGCGATCGCGTTCGTCCGGGACAGCGCCTACAATTCCACCTGCGCGATGCTGAAGCCTCTGCCGAAGACTTAGAATTACTTCTACAGCAGTATCAAGACCAAAGTGGTTCTGAACCCTCTGCGGTTGCAGCCTTGATGTTTTCCTGTTTGGGGCGAGGCGAAGGGCTTTATGGCAAACCCGATTTTGATTCTCAGCTATTTAAGCGCTTCCTCAACGATATTCCCATAGGCGGATTTTTTTGCAGTGGCGAAATCGGTCCTGTCGGTGGAAGCACCTTCCTACACGGTTACACCTCGGTGTTTGGAATTTGCCGCGCAATTGGGGATTAGTCAAGAGTCAATTGACAATTGTCAATTGTCAATTGTCAATTGTCAAGAGTCAAAATCCCTTTGTCCCCCTCTCTCCCTTACTCCCTCTCCCCCTACCTTTCCTACAGCAGTAGCGTAGTATTATTATCTATGAGTGTGGGTGTGCCACTTGTGGCGATCGCGCCATATTTCTCAAAGTAGCGACTTACTTCTGATGGAAAGTGGGTGTACTCAAATAAAGCATCTCCATCGGCAATATTTGCCCAGAAGTCTCGAAGAGTAGGCGCTAGTTCTTCTGCCTGCGCTAATGGTAAGTTTAAGGGAGGCAGAGTTAGCAGTTTAAGTAGGAAGGGAAGAGAGCGATCGCCCATCCATTGTCGAGAGGTTTGTTGCAATTTCGGGAAATCCGGTACTGATTCCACCCGATGAGAGTAAATTTGCAACCAATCTCTACCGTGATTATCTTTATGAAACTCTAATACGCGATAAGGATGAGGATAGCTGACCAAAGAACCAGTGGTAATATCGTATACTCCTTCTGAGTAGGCAACATCCTGAACGTGCAAATGCCCCGTAAATACTAAACTGACTTTGTAGCGCTTTAGTATTTGCAACAGTAAAGGTGCATTTTCCAACATATAGCGACTTGCAAATGGGTGACGCGATTGATTGGGCAAATGCTCAACAACATTGTGATGCACCATCACCAAAACTAATTCATTCTTTGCCTTTGCGAGAACTTCTTCTAACCAACTTAGTTGTTGAGTATCCAAACGCCCTACCTGCTGACCTTGGTCATTAAAAAAGTTAGAATTCAGACCAATGAGCCTGACTCCAGGTAGCAACTGACAAGTGTAGTAAAGTTGGTCAGGATCGTCATAACCAAACTTGCGATAATAAAGTGGGAAATCGGCAAAACCAATTGATTGTTCATCTGCCGTTATCACAGGAACGTCATGATTACCAGGAACAACGTAGACTGGAAAAGGTAACTCAGCCAAACGTTTTTGCAACCAAATGTGATTTTCTGGTTCACCGTGCTGAGTTAAATCTCCTGGAAGTAAGAGGAAATCTAAATTCAGTTGTGTTAAGTGTTCTAGTACACTTTCAAACGCCGGAATGCTGACTTCCACCAAATGAAAACGGCTGGGATGATTCCAGATTGTGTGGGGAAGCGCAAGGTGTAAGTCGCTGACTACGGCAAAGCGAAAATTTAGAGTCATTGAGGTAAGGTTAATTTTAAAACGGATACAAAAAACTCTTTTTAGAAGAGTATAACTTTTGCTTCGTTATACTGTGTATAAATAATGCGTCTTAATATTTATATACATTTAGCTTTGTCAATTCCAAGAGAAATTAATAAGGAAATTTAATCTTGACGAAAGCAGTCAAAATAGAAAATGACCTTTTGGTGAGCAAGTGCAGAAACTAAAACACAAAAGATAAAAGGTAACTCTTCTGAGGAGAAAAGACAGCTAATGTCTGCTTTCTGTCGGTTGCTATTTTACCTTTAATTATGTTTATTTAGAGTAAATCTTAGGGATGATTAAAGCTGTCCAGAAGAAGTAGGATATTATTTATTTTTCATCCTTAAGTATTATTTAAATATTTGAACTTAAAGGAGTGTCGATTTTGGCAGATGTGCGAGTCCGAGTCCGTCAACATGTAAACCCACTAGCAAATAAGTATCAAACACCAGCGAGTCCCCTGGAATGGGAAAAAGTTTATGGTAAGCCAAACCAACCGCTTCACCTAGATATTGGATCTGCGCGGGGACGTTTTTTGTTGAGTATGGCGCAAAATGAAACAAACTGGAATTTTCTGGGTTTGGAAATTCGGGAACCTTTGGTAAATGACGCGAATAGGTGGCGAGATGAGTTGGGTTTAACTAATCTGCACTATTTATTTTGCAATGTAAATAATTCAGCGCGATCGCTTTTATCTTCTCTTTCCCACGGAACTTTACAACGCGTCACAATTCAATTTCCCGATCCGTGGTTTAAAAATCGTCATGCGAAACGGCGTGTGGTGCAACCGGAATTAGTCGCAGAATTGGCAAATTATCTCGCGTCTGGGGGGATAGTATTTTTGCAATCGGATATTAAGTTTGTGGCGGAGGAAATGTGCGATCGCTTTGCCGAAAACCCAGCTTTTGTCAGACAACATGCAGAAGAATGGCTAGCCGAAAACCCTCTACCAGTTCCCACCGAACGGGAAACAAGTGTTTTATCACGGGGTGAACCTGTTTATCGGGCTTTGTTTGCTAAAGTCAGCAGTTAATTAGCAATTGCACTACAACAAAGAAATAATATTCATCGCAAACGGGGAGATTTTGAAGATGGAAATGCAGACTCAGCAGCGTTATTACACTCCAGAAGAATATTAGGGGCTAGGGAATAAAAATAAAAATCGGAGCGCCTTGTTGCTTTATTGAAAGAACGCTTCCGACTTTGCAGATGATTGAATTACTATTTTAGTAAACCATTGGTGATTGACCGCGCAAAGCACGTAAAGCGTTCTGACAGTAGGGACAATCACAGCCGAATACCGCGATCGCCGCATCACTATCACTATCACTAAACTTCAGTGATGCTACCTTCTCGCTAGAAGAATTGACAGCATTGAATTTGGATGAAGACGCATAACGAGGATCTACTTCTTTTTGTGCAACCCGCGTACACACGAATTTATCGTAACTGATGTGGGGATGACGGATGCACGCTGTACCATCTTTAAAGCGGATGACTGGTGTAGCCGCATGAGCAGGACTAACGACTGCAACCACGGACATCAAAGATGTAAAAATCGTTGGACTAGCAAGTAAGCTAAGTATAAACTTTTTGTTCATAGTCTTCCTTGAAGGATGAGTCTGAGCGTTAAGGTTAGTCGATTCACTGTTTCTAGTCAAGTGAAATTGTACCCATAATAAGCGTGACAGTGACTGCTAGACAAAAGTTTCCGTCGCCTTTAAGTTTTCGACAAAAGGTTAAGTATAATCGTTTTTTCTGGCTTTTTGGCTATTTTTATTGAGTATACTTAAATCCACGAGTTAAACCACATTCGCAGTTTATAAGCGTCAGGAGAAAGGGGTAAACCTAAATAAATGGGCATCCAGAAAACAAAGGCAACTAGAATTATGAAAGTAATAGTGACACCTATGGCGCGGAGTTCTTTGTAATAACTGCGGATACACTGATCTACAAACCAGGCGATCGCTAAAAACGTAAACACCACAGCAGGCATATAATGGTAGATAAAAACGCACCTCGTCACCTTCACCCAAGGTAGTAGGTTTGCCGCATAATTTAACACTAAAAATAAGGCAATTCCTGTATCAATATTAAGAGGTGCAGTAGATGAAAAACGCTTTGGCTTCACCCAAAAACTCACAAATCGCCAGACCAATATCCCTAATAAACATAACAGAGCAGGCAGACCAAACCACCATAAAAAAGGATTACCCATCGCATGGACATCATAAATTACTTTTCCCGTACTGGGGGGTAAAGGTGGTCCCATTACAGGTATCGGTTCAGTTAAACTTAGAGCCGTTTGATAAAAATATGCCATTGGTCGAGTCATCAAGGGCCATTTGTACCATGCAGCACAGTAAGGATGCACATCAGGACTATTACCACCTAAATGCAAGTGAAACTTCAAAATTTGCTTATGTACTTCTATAAATCCGTACCTTTTATCTAGTTTAAGGTGGGGAATCCAGACGAGGCTGTAGATTAAAGCTGGGATAATTCCTAAGAAAAACAGCATCTGAAAAATATTTAGCTGTGTTAGTTTTTGTAGCGGTGTCTGAACTATATTATTAGAGCTTGAAGCAAAGACATCGGGAGATAAATCAAATTCCTCAGCAATCTTTCCGCGTTGATTATTAAGAGTTGATATTGTTTTACCTGAGTTACCTTGCTTATTTCTATTAAAGTAAAAAGCTGGCACTAAATGAATTAACCAAGCTACTATCCAAATGAGATAAGCACCTAACAAAAACCATAAGCCATTCCATTTAGTAGCGGCTGACGCACCAAAACCAATGCCAGAAAAAATTAACCAAAAAGTGCGTTTTTTACTTTGGTTTTCCAATGCTAGTAATAAAAACCATTGCCCTAACAAACCAAAGATGACAATATAAATATTGTTGAGTGCATAGCGAGACTCAACGAGAAACATACCATCACACGCTGTAAATAAACCTGCAAGTAAAGCAAAGCTACGACGATGACTTATTTGATAGGCAACTGCGGCGACGACTAAGGGAATAAATGAGCCGGTGAGGGCATTTATCCAACGATAACTCCAAGGTGTTAACAGCGAACCTGCAAGCCCATTTATCTGAACTTGCCAAAAGGGAATGTGACTACCAATCCAAATCCCAATCCCAATGATATATTGACTCAGCGGCGGATGAGCATTAAAAAATGGCGTATGGGTGATATAGTTATTGCCAAATGTGGCAAAGTAAACTTCATCAAAGACGAGGGTGTTAAATCGCCCCAGTCCCCAAAACCGCAAGGCGAGTGATAGGAAAAATATACCCGCCATCCCAATCGAAAACCATTTTTTAGTCATTAGTCATTAGTCATTAGTCAAGAGTCAAGAGTCAATAGTAGAGACGCGATTAATCGCGTCTGTACTCAGTAGAGTCAAGAGTCAAGAGTCAAAAGTTACCCCTACTCCCTCTACCTCCCCCCCTCTCCCCATCTCCCTTTATTCTTTCAGGTGCATCTAGTTGAAACAAGAGGAGTTCAACACCGTAATACTTGTTTGTCCGCCCTATTGGTTTCATCCCTAATCGCTGCGTTACCCGAATTGAGGCATGATTTTCTGGTTTCACTACAGCATAAATTACTGGCAATTGCAGAATATTAAATCCGTAAGAAAGCATACCTCTTCCTGCCTCTGTCGCATACCCTTTACCCCAAGAAGCTCGCCGAAAGTGCCAACCTATCTCATAATCTTCAGTGGGCTGGCGATCGCTGTCGGGTAGCTGTGCGAGAATTATAGCTCCCACAATCCTTGCGGTTTCTTTTTCCACAACAGCCCAATGACCAGTCCCGTTTGTAGTTGCGCTGTATCGCTCGATTATGTTGTTAAGCCTCTGACGTTGCGACTCAACGCTGGTTTGACGAGACACGCTACCCAGAAAGTATGTAACTTCTGGATCGCCGTAAATTTCAAACGCTTGTTCTGCATCTTGTTTTGGTATCCAATTGCGAACAATTAAGCGTTCGGTTTCAAGAATTGTCATCGGAAATTTGCGTAAATTCAGTTTTTAGCAAAGTTCGCCGCGTAGAACGGTAACTGCTTGTCCACCCAGATATACTCGTTCTCCGCCATAACGAACCCGCACCACACCACCTCGCGCTGAAGCTTGATACGCGATTAATTCATTTTTACCGAGGCGATCGCTCCAATATGGTCCGAGACAACAATGAGCAGCACCTGTAACCGGGTCTTCATTGATACCGAGTTGGGGAGCAAAGAATCGGGAGACAAAATCATATTTTGCGGTATCAGCGCGACTGGTGACAATCACACCCTGGGTAGACAAAGTTTCTAATAAGGTAAAATCTGGTTTGAGATTTCGGGCGATCGCCTCTGATTCCACTTCCACTAAATAGGCAAAGTTATTTTTTCCCACATATTTCAATGTCACCCCCAAAGCTTTAGTTAACTCTGGTGGTGCGGTTGCTGTTTCTATCAGCTTGCTAGGAAAATTTAATTCAATCCATTCGCCTTGGCGTTGCGCTGTTAACAATCCGCTGCGAGTATGAAATTGCGCTGTTTCTTCGGGCGATAAATGTCCCTCTGACCATAATACATGAGCGCTGGCTAAGGTAGCATGACCGCACAAATCAACTTCCACAGTTGGTGTAAACCAGCGGAGATTGAATCCTTCGGCTTGTCGTAGCAAAAAAGCCGTTTCTGAAAGATTCATCTCTTGGGCGACATTTTGCATCCAACTGTCATCTTGTGGTTCCGACAAGACGCAGACTGCGGCGGGATTGCCGGCAAAGGGTTTAGCGGTGAAGGCGTCTACTTGGATGATAGTTTGTTTCATTTTTTTGCCTCACGCAGAGTCGCGGAGTCGCAGAGAAAGAGCGCGGAAACAAGGACTTTTACAAGAAGACTATTAAACCACAGATGGATACAGATAAATCATCTGTGTTCATCTGCGGTTTATTTCAACTTTGAACTCAAGATTCCAGATTTTCGACTTTGGCAATTTCCAGCATTGTCTTTAAAACTGAATCTGGATTTAAGCTAATTGAGTCAATTCCTTGTTCCACCAAAAATTGAGCAAATTCTGGATAATCGCTGGGTGCTTGTCCGCAAATGCCGATTTTGCGATTTTTCTGTTTTGCAGCGGCGATCGCCATTTTGATCATCCGCTTTACTGCTTCACTGCGCTCATCAAACAACCGCGCTACTAACCCAGAATCCCGATCTAACCCTAGTGTCAGCTGAGTTAAATCATTAGAACCAATCGAGAACCCATCAAATACCTCAGCGAACTCCTCAGCCATAATTACATTACTGGGCAACTCGCACATTACATAAACTTGCAAGTTGTTAACGCCTTGTTCTAAACCATTTTTTGCCATTTCTGTCAACACCAAACGCCCTTCATCGGGGGTGCGACAAAAGGGAATCATCGGGATGACGTTGGTTAAACCCATTTCTTCCCGTACCCGCTTAATCGCATGACACTCTAGAGCAAAAGCTTCTCTGTAGCCTTTATCATAGTAACGCGCCGCCCCCCGCCAACCAAGCATCGGGTTTTCTTCGTGGGGTTCAAATTGTCTACCGCCTAATAAATTGGCATATTCATTACTCTTGAAATCTGACATCCGCACTATTACATGTTTGGGATAAAATGCCGCAGCAATTCTGCCTATACCTTGGGCTAATTTATCCACAAAATATTGCGGTTTATCGTCGTAAAGTGCGGTAATTTCCTCAATTTTGGCTTGAACAAGTTTATCTTCTAACTTGTCAAACTTAATCAACGCCATCGGATGAATTTGGATTTGGGTGGCGATGATAAACTCTGTCCGCGCTAAACCCACCCCATCGTTAGGAATTGTAGATAAACTAAATGCTTCTTGAGGATTGCCCACATTCATTAAAATTTGCGTGCGGGTGCGGGGCAAGTTTTCTAAGAGAATTTCTTTGACTTCAAAAGGCAATAAACCTGCATAAACTTGTCCTTCTTCTCCTTCTGCACAAGAAACCGTTACTTCTTGACCGTTTTTCAAAACTTGTGTTGCATTGCCGCATCCAACAATTGCCGGTAAACCCAATTCCCGTGCAATAATTGCGGCATGGCACGTGCGACCCCCAGAGTTAGTAACAATCGCACTAGCACGTTTCATAATTGGTTCCCAGTCGGGGTCGGTTCTATCCGTTACCAAGATTTCCCCAGCTTTAAATTCATGGATTTTGTTGACATCTAAAATTAGATGAACTTTGCCTTGGCTAATAGCTTCCCCGACAGCGCGACCGGTGATTAGGAGAGATGGGGGAGATGAGGGAGTGGGGG
>CAXTNZ010000107.1:0-5121 GCA_964245695.1 uncultured bacterium
CTCTACAACTCTTAAAATGGCAACTTATCGAGTAGACCCAATGACCAGCTAATGAACAAACCCAGGACGCTGACGACCGCAAGGATAGTCAACATATACCCCTGGGATTGACCGGAAATGCTGTATTTCAAGCTTTCTCCGCTGAAAATTGTGGCAATGCCAACCAGGTTAACTAGACCATCAACTATGTAGCGATCGCTCCAATCTGAAATCCTCGAAAGTAGCGCTACTGCACCTACTACTGTCAGTCGATAAACTCGGTCAATATAAAAGTCATAACCCAATAAATCTTGCACCAATCTCCAAGCGAGTACTGTTGATCTTGACCAACCTTTGTGCAGATAAATTGTAGACCCTATACCTACCCCCAACCACGTAGATGACACCAATAGCAACACTACATACCAGTTGACACTTTCCCAGGTAGGCAGCAGATACCATTGCTGTAGCATCACGGGCAGTAACAGCGTCACTATCGTCAAGGATACCATTGGAAATGCCATCGTCCAACCAACTTCCGGGGCGCGACGGGTCTTTTGTTGCGCCTCACCCCAGAACACTAATCGGAATACCCGCGTCAAATTTAATGCTGTTAAGCCATTAACCAATAACAATACGCCAATCATCCAAGGGTTAATCGCTACAAAGCCATCAGCCCATGACAGCATCGCCCAAAAACTTCCCAGTGGCAGTAGCGATACCAATCCGGCTGAACCGACGATGTAAGCTGTAGTGGTTGCCGGCATCCGCGACCACAAACCGCCCATTTCTGTTAAGTCTTGGCTATGGGTGGTGAATATGACAGAACCCGAACTCATGAATAATAGTGCTTTAGCGATCGCATGACTTAACAGCAACATCAAGGCGACACCTCCTTGCTGCAACCCCACCGCCAAAAATACTAAACCCATATAAGCACTGGTAGAATGCGATAGCGCCCGCTTAATATCTATTTGGGCAAGGGACACTAAGCTTGCGCCTATTGCTGTAACTGTACCCATGATTATCAAAGCGTTCAAAGCAACTGGCGAAAGCGCTAAAATCGGCTGAAGTTTAAATAGTAGATACGCACCACCAGCTACTACCAATGAGTTCCGCATTACCGAAGCTGGGTTTGGACCTTCCATCGCTTCGTCTAACCACAAATGCAACGGAAATTGAGCGCATTTACCAGCAGGTCCGGCTATCAATGCTAAACCCAGTAAAGTTGATGTTAACGGGTTTAAGTTTGCCGTTTGCGCCCATTCATATAAATCGGAAAAGTTCAAACTACCAGCCAAGGTGGAAAGCGTTACCACTCCCATCAGCAGCAATAAATCTCCTACCCGTTTGGTAAGAAATGCATCTCGCGCTGCTGTCACCACTAGAGGTTGAGCATACCAAAATCCCACCAGCAAATAAGTGGAAAGCGTCAGGACTTCCAACAGGGCATAGCTGATAAACAACGAGTCACTGATGGCTAAACCACTCAACGCTGCTTCAAAAAATCCGATCATGGCAAAGAAACGTGCGATCGCCCAGTCCTTTTCCATGTAACCTAAGGCATAAATCTGTGCTAACAGGCTTAACCCCGTAATTAAAACTGATGTCCCAATACTTACTGGCGAGATGTCTAAGGCAAAGGTTAAGTCAAAATCTGCCGCTGAGAACCAAGTCATCGAAAAAGTTTCTGGTTCTCTATTCCATATATCTATAAATACAAATAGACTATGGACCAAAGCCAACACTGTCGTCAACAAGTTCAAATATGCCGCTGGTCTTGGTCCCGTACGCCTAATTATTCCCATTGCCCACGGCAACGTTAAAATCGCGCCCACTAAGCCATAAAGAGGCACACACCAACTTGTTGAGAATAGAAACTGATTCATTTAAATTTCCTTTTACGACTTATTATTCCTTTCTCTTTTTCAAAATGTTCAGCTTAAATACAATATATTTTCTATCTTTAGCTTTACATTTTCCCAAGCAAAAAACTATTATTTATGAATATAAATCTTTAATTCTCTGACTATACTTTCATTTATATAATCATATTCCTACTTTTATATTGCCCCTTTATATTATATATTAAAAAATATTATCTATTTTTTTGTTGTACTTGTACCTACAGCAAAATTGAACAAAATACAGCCATAGCACAACCTTTGGTCTTCTGCTATTCCTCTCTAGAAGGATTAGCAGTCTTTATGAACTTGAATTGAACAAATGTAATTAAAAAATTATAAAGCAGAAGTGGTAGCTCTAGCAATCTGTGTAATTCTGTTGAGCAGATTGCCATATAAATTTATATTAAGATTTTTAAAACTATTTTATTATAAACTATTATAGTAATTTATATTGCCTGGGACGCAAAGCTTTTCTATGCTTAAGAAAGGAAATGCTTTTAAAGCTCAAAATGAGCATTCCCGTAAATATTTTCAACAGACAGTACTAGTTGCATTAATTTTTTAGGAGTTCTGCGATGCCCATTGCAGTTGGGATGATTGAAACTAAAGGTTTTCCGGCAATAGTAGAAGCTGCCGACGCGATGGTAAAAGCCGCTCGTGTCACCTTGGTAGGGTATGAGAAAATTGGTAGCGCTCGCGTTACCGTAATTGTGAGGGGAGATGTTTCTGAGGTGCAAGCCTCAGTTGCAGCTGGGGTTGAAGCAGCCAGAAGAGTGAATGGTGGTGAAGTGCTTTCAACTCACATCATTGCTCGTCCCCACGAAAACCTAGAATACGTCTTGCCGATTCGATACACCGAATCTGTGGAACAATTTCGCACTTAAAAGCTAGTTAAACAAAGTCAGAACGCAAAATTGCCTTCTAGTGGTCTAACTACTTGTGTCCATGTTGAAAAACTTAATTAAGGATTAAAAAAGCATGTCAATTGCAGTAGGAATGGTAGAAACGCTAGGTTTTCCAGCAGTAGTGGAAGCTGCTGACGCAATGGTGAAAGCTGCCCGCGTCACCTTAGTCGGCTATGAGAAAATCGGTAGTGGTCGCGTTACAGTGATTGTCCGGGGAGATGTATCAGAAGTGCAAGCTTCGGTAGGCGCAGGAGTAGAAGCAGTCAAGCGAGTTAATGGGGGACAAGTTTTGTCTACTCACATCATTGCTCGTCCACACGAAAACTTGGAATATGTCCTGCCAATTCGTTATACAGAAGATGTAGAGCAATTCCGGGACGATGTTAACGCCATTCGCAGTTTCAACAGAAGACCGTAAGAGCGTAATGCAAATTGCCAAGGTTCGCGGCACAGTAGTTAGTACTCAAAAAGATCCAAGTCTTAGAGGTGTCAAACTACTGTTGTTGCAGTTAATAAATGAAGAAGGGCAAATTTTGCCAGAAGAATATGAGGTGGCAGCTGATAGTGTCGGTGCTGGATTCGATGAGTGGGTGCTTATCAGTCGTGGCAATGCCGCTCGTCAAGTTCTGGGCAATGAACAGCGTCCGGTGGATGCAGCTGTAGTGGCGATAATTGATACAGTTTACGTTGAAGATCGCCTAATATATAGCAAAAAAGACCAGTATCGATAGTCAAAAGTCAAGAGTCAAGAGTCAAAATTTAAAAGTCAAGAATCAATAGTCAATATTTTTGACTTTTTAACTATTGACTATGGACTTTTGACTTTTGACAAAAAGCTTAAGTTAGGAGGAATCTAGAATGGTAGTCCGCAGCGCAGCGGCTCCCCCAACCCCGTGGTCAAAAAATTTGGCAGAGCCAAATATCGACCCAACAGCGTATATCCATCCGTTTTCTCGCGTTATTGGGGACGTGCGGATTGGTGCGAATGTAATTGTCGCTCCGGGAACTACAATTAGAGCTGATGAAGGTACGCCTTTCCATATCAGTGAGAACACCAATCTTCAAGATGGTGTTGTGATTCACGGGTTAGAGCAAGGCAGAGTAATTGGTGATGATGACAATCAATACTCGGTATGGATTGGCAAAAATGCTTCCATTACCCACATGGCTTTAATTCATGGACCTGCATACGTAGGGGATGACTGCTTTATTGGTTTTCGCTCCACGGTGTTTAACGCCAGGGTAGGAAATGGTTGCATCGTTATGATGCACGCTTTGATTCAAGATGTAGAAATTCCACCGGGAAAATATGTCCCTTCGGGAGCGATAATTATTAACCAGCAGCAAGCCGATCGCTTACCAGATGTGCAAGTTCAGGACAGGGAATTTTCTCATCATGTGGTAGGTATAAATCAAGCACTGAGATCGGGTTATCTCTGTGCTGCGGATAACAAATGTATTAAAAACATTCGGAATGAAATGACTAGTTCATATAAAACCAACGGCAGTAATGGCTACAGCGGCAATGGATCTGTATCAAGTTCTAACTTGAGTTCTGAGACGGTGCAACAAGTGCGGCATCTTTTAGAGCAAGGGTATCAAATTGGTACAGAACACGTAGATACGCGGCGGTTCCGTACTGGTTCGTGGGCTAGCTGTAGTCCGATCGCTACCAATTCTACAACGGAAGCGATCGCAGCATTAGAAAGCTGTCTAGCTGAACACAGCGGTGAGTTTGTTCGCCTATTTGGTATTGACCCCCAAGGCAAGCGCCGCGTATTGGAAACTATTATCCAAAGACCAGATGGCGTCGTTCAAAATGGTACAACACCTAAGCTGAGTGTGAAAAGTGCCACTTCTTCCAGTGCTGGTAGTAGCTACAGTGGCAGTTCTTCACTGAGTGGAGAAGCGATCGAGCAAGTCCGCCAACTTCTCGCTGGTGGTTATAAAATTGGCATGGAACATGTAGACCAACGGCGGTTCCGCACTGGTTCTTGGCAGAGTTGCACTCCAATTGCTTCAAGTAATGAAAGAGAAGTTATTTCGGCATTAGAAGCTTGTGTTGCCTCACATAGCGGTGAATACGTCCGTTTAGTGGGAATTGAGCCGAAAGCCAGAAAACGAGTTTTGGAAGCGATTATCCAAAGACCGAATGGCAATGTAGCACAGCCAAGCGGGAATAAACTGGTAGCAAGCAGCACAAATAGCTCAAGCTCAAGCAGGACTTCCACAGCCACAAGTACCGGGTTAAGCTCAGAAGTGGTAGACCAACTGCGGCAACTGATAAATCAAGGTAGCAAAATAAGCGCAGAACACGTAGACCAGCGACG
>CAXTNZ010000107.1:5221-21899 GCA_964245695.1 uncultured bacterium
AGCGCAGAACACGTAGACCAGCGACGATTCCGCACCGGTTCTTGGCAGAGTTGCGGTCAAATTTCGGGGAATTCTGAAAGAGAAGCGATCGCTGCCTTAGAAGGATACCTGAGAGAATACCAAGGGGAATATGTGCGCTTAATTGGCATTGACCCCAAAGCCAAGCGTCGGGTATTAGAAACGATTATCCAACGCCCATAAGAAAGGAAAGTAGGGAGTTGAGGAAGTAGGGGGAGTAGGGGAAGTAGGGAAAGACAAATTAACTTTCTCATCTTCCCCCACTTTCTCATCTTCCCCAACTCCCTCATCTTCACTCACTCCCCCCACATTTTCTCCGGCTTCTAAGGTGACAACTGCCATGTCTGTGCCGCCACTGCGCCTCAGTACTAACTTTGATTCTTACATTAGTGGCGAGGTGTTTATTCATCCGAGTGCGGTCATCGCACCAGGGGTGATACTCCAAGCGGCTACAAACAGCAAAATAATTATTGGTCCTGGTGTCTGTATTGGCATGGGGTCAATTCTCCAAGTCAATACAGGAATAATAGAAATAGAAGCAGGAGTAAGCCTCGGAGCCGGTTTTTTAATGGTTGGTGCAGGTAGAATAGGAGTAAATGCTTGCATTGGTTCAGCAACAACAGTTTTTAACTGTTCGGTAAAGCCAGGACAAGTAGTTGCACCCGGTTCAGTTTTGGGAGACACCACTGTGCGTGCTGCCTTACCTTCGCCAACTGAGATTGACACAAAAGAATTAGAACCATCCACAACTAAACCTGCTTCTGCGAACGTAGAGACGCGATTAATCGCGTCTCTACAAAATGGGACTGGGAAAGATAAAGACAAGTCGGAAAGTCAGATTCCTTCGCCGACAAATTCGGGGAAAATAGAGTCAAATTCTCAAGAGCATCCGATTACTGAGGAATCAGCACTTACCAATCAGGACTCAGAAACCTCTTCCACTGACCCCAGCATTTTCGGTACACAAATTTATGGGCAAGGGAGTATACAAAAGCTGTTGAGCACATTGTTTCCACATAGGCAATCATTCAGTGAACCGAAGTCTGACGATCGCTCTGAGTAAGTGTTAATTGTAAGTTGTCAGAATACGCGATTATCTAGGAAGATTCACATGGAAACATATAATCAACGTGCTAGCACAAGCGAAAAATCCCGTCGTCGAGATAATTTTCAAGACACCGCCTTGGGTTTAGTATCAACCCTCAGCTTTCCAGCGATAGTGGGAACAGCGGATATGATGCTGAAATCGGCTGGAGTGTACTTAGTTGGGTATGAAAAAATCGGTGGCGGTCACTGTACTGCGATCATTCGAGGTAACATCGCTGATGTACGCCTTGCCGTAGAAGCTGGTGTGCAAACCGCTGAACAATTTGGTCAACTGGTTTCTAGCTTAGTGATTGCGCGACCTTTCCCCAATTTAGACATAGTGCTTCCCATCGCTAGCCGCCTCAGTCAATTTACTGGAGATGATTACAGCCGTCTGAGCAATACAGCAATTGGTTTGGTGGAAACGCGGGGATTTCCCGCATTGGTCGGAGCGTCTGATGCCATGCTGAAAGCCGCTGATGTTCAGTTGGCAGGATATGAAAAAATCGGTGCAGGTTTATGTACAGCGATTATTCGCGGCACAGTGGCAAATGTTGCAGTGGCAGTAGAAGCTGGTATGTTTGAGGCAGAACGCATTGGCGAGTTAAATGCAGTCATGGTGATTCCTCGACCACTAGATGAATTAGAGCAAACCTTGCCAGTAGCAAGTTGCTGGATAGAAGAACGTCAACCGTTAAGGTTACCAGTGAATATCAAGGAGCAAGTTGCCGAAATAGAAATGGTAGGTTTGCCGGATTTAGCCAAGCTACCTATAAAAATTCTGGAAGAATAGTTATTAGTCATTGGTTAGTGGTAAGTAAGTGGGGAGTAATTAATGGTTATTAATTTTTTAAAATCAACAACCAACAAATAACAAATTACCATTGACAAATGACAAAGGATAGTAAATATCTCAATAAAAAAACGTTGTACACACCTAGGGGTATGACGTTAGTAGAACATAGGTTACTATCCATTACAACATACCTTCAAGGTGTGCAACGTTGGCTGAAAGGCATCTTACGCTTTGCTTGTTGTTCTGATAATAACTTCTAACTTAGATAAATAAAACACATATATTTTGATGAGCAGAATAGATTATTCTCTATATCAATAATTGATATCTTTTGGATAAGCGACGCTGCATCATTTCCACGTGTTCAGTGATACTAGATTTATATCTATGAATCGCTATTGAAGGAGAAACACCCTTGAACCAAGCGACGCTGCACCAGTTAAAGGTGTTCGAGGCGGCGGCACGGCATGGTAGCTTTACTCGCGCCGCAGAAGAACTTTTTCTCACCCAACCGACTGTCTCAATGCAGATCAAGCAACTGACAAAATCGGTGGGTTTGCCATTATTTGAGCAAGTAGGTAAGCGCTTATTTCTCACAGAAGCGGGACGAGAATTATTTGCAACTTGCCGCCAAATTTTCGAGACAATAGCCCAATTTGAAATGAAAGTGGCAGATTTAAAAGGGCTAAAACAGGGACAATTACGCTTGGGAGTAATTACAACAGCAAAATATTTTGTACCGCGTTTGTTGGGTCCGTTTTGCCAACTTTATCCAGGCATAGAGATATCTTTACAAGTAACAAACCACGAACGTATTTTGGAACGGATGATGAATAATCTGGACGACTTGTATATCATGAGTCAGGTTCCAGACAATATTGATGTAAATTTACAGCCATTTTTAGACAACCCCTTGGTAGTTTTCGCATCAATTAATCATCCGCTGGCGAAGGAAAATAATATTCCTATAGAACGTCTTGCTAATGAACCTTTTATTATGCGAGAACCAGGTTCAGGAACGCGTCGTGCTGTCCAAAGTCTTTTTGATGAACATGACATAAAGGTGAAAGTTAAGTTGGAATTGGGAAGTAATGAGGCGATTAAGCAAGCGATCGCCGGTGGTTTAGGAATTTCCGTTTTATCTCGTCATACCTTAATGCCAAACACACCAGAGATAACTATTTTGGATGTACAACACTTCCCCATTAAGCGAACTTGGTACATGGTGTATCCGAATGGCAAACAGTTATCTATCGTTGCTCGTACTTATTTTGAGTATCTATTAGAGGCAGCAAATAAGATTGGAGAAAACACCGTTTATCCTATTTATGGCAGTGTTAAGGAAAGTAGTTAAAAAGTAAAGTGTCAATAGTCAAATTTGTCATCTAGATTTTTCAACTACGACTTTCCCAGCGAAATTGTCAGATATAGCGTTCCTAAATGAATTGTGATTACCTAGATTGCAATGTAGAGACGTTTCCTGAAACGTCTCTAGGGGAAATTTCCCGCTCTTATTTAGGACTGCTATAGCAGTATCCCTGGATTGTCCTGGGGTTCTGGCTGCGAGAACTCCGACGATAAGTGCGGCTTTTAGATTTTAGGGGACTGTTCATTGTCAACTGTATACTAAAAACTAAATTCCAAAATAACTTGACGGTTAGACTGTTAACCATTAAAAATTAACCAGCATAAACATTAACTTGGGGGAAACTGGCAGTGGTTAACCCGGAAACTTTCTCTTTGCGAAAGACAGTAGAAACCCAGATTGAAGCTGTTACAGTCTACACTGACAAAGCTTTAGTGACACGACGCGGTGTAGTATCTTTGACAGGACATGAACGGGAATTAGTAATTACCGCGTTGCCAGTGATAGAAACAGAGTCAGTAAGGGTTAGCGGTGCAGGTAGCGTAGCGGTGCGCTTGCTGGGAGTTAGTAGCGATCGCCTGATCACCACCGAACCCGTTGGGGAACGGATGGCACACTTGACGCGGCAAATTCAGCAATTAGAAGCAGAAAAACGCCACCTGCAAGCGCAAGTGGATGCTTTAGCATTACAGTCTAGTTTTATCGCAGGCTTGCGCGAAAAGACAGAAGATCCGTTTGCACAAAGTTTGGCGCGGAAAAATCTCAGTTTGAGTGAAACATTAGATTTCCTCAACTTTCTGGGAAGCCAATACAGCGAATATGCGATCGCTTCCGGAGAATGCAAAACCCAACAACAAGAATTAGACAAGCAGTTACAAATACTCTACGCCTCTTTACAAAAAATCCAAACACCCCATCCTAAAGAAAGTGTTAGCTTGATTGTGGCTATAGAGCCTGCCGATGCGGGAGAATTTGAGCTAGAGGTTTCTTACTTAGTTAATTGCGCCAGTTGGAATCCGCTTTATGACTTGCGGGTTAGCAATGCCAGCAATACTGTGCATCTAGGCTACTTAGCAGAAATCACCCAAAACACTGGTGAAGATTGGATAGGCGTTGATATCACTCTTTCTACCGCCAAACCCGGATTAGGTACGCTACCGCCTCAACTGCAACCGTGGTATATAGACGTACCACGCCCCCCAGCGCAATTAATGCGACGACGAACCATGTCTGTACCCGTGCCTACTATGGCTATGGCTGCACCTGGTAGTGCGGGGGATGGTTCGGAGTCAGAAGAAGAAGTGGCACAAGAGTATGCGATCGCCGCTGAAACTGTTGTAGCAGAAGTATCCAAACAAGGAAGTGTAGTCACGTTTAAACTGAATGGCGGCGGTAACATCCCCAGTGATGGCGCACCTCATAAAACAACAATTTTCAACGACGATTATCCTTGTAATTTTGATTATATAGCAATGCCGCGCTTGGTAAGCTTTGCTTATTTGCAAGCTAATGTAAAAAATAGCGTTAACGGTGCAACTTTGTTACCAGGAAAAGCGAATATTTTCCGCGATAATATCTTTGTAGGAACGACACAATTAGAGAATATTGCACCAGGACAAGAATTCAAACTTAACTTAGGAATTGACGAAGGTTTGAAAATTGAGCGGGAGTTAGTTGAGCGTCAGGTAGACAAAAAATTAATTGGCAATCAGCGGCGGATTACTTATAGTTATCGCTTGATAATTACTAACTTACTCAACTCGGAAGCTAATTTGAAATTGACTGAACAATTGCCAGTTAGTCGCAACGAGCAAATTAAAGTCCGCCTGATTCGCAGTAACCCGCAAATTCAACTTGGTGAAATGGGAATTTTGGAATGGCTGTTAACTCTTGCACCGCAGGAACGAAGAGAGATATATTATCAGTTTACCGTTGAGCATCCACCTGAATTAACGGTTGTTGGGTTGGATATTTAGGCGTTTGCGCTCAGCGTCTTTGCAGGAGAATCGCGTCCGTTAACTAACAGGCGTATGTTCGATTGAGGTTACTCTACCCAGTAAAGCTGCTTGCTACGTGAGACGGTTTAAGGAATTCGTATTTTCAGCAAACAACAAGTGTCAGTAGCCTTTACATTCTGTGTCAAAATATCAATCAAAGAACTATTGCTGAGCGAAGTCCACTTAGCTGGGTGAATCTGATGCAAGGGAGAATATTGGGTGGGCGCTACCAAATTATTAGGCACTTAGGAGCAGGAGGCTTTGGTAATACGTTTGTGGCTGTTGATGGGCATCTACCCGGCAAGCCTCACTGTGTTGTCAAGCAACTCAAGCTTAAAACTACCGCTGAACCAATCGTTTTGCAGACGGTAAGGCGTTTGTTCAACACAGAAGCAGAAGTTTTGTATCAGTTAGGAAACTACGATCAAATTCCTCGACTTTATGCTCACTTTGAAGAAGATGAAGAATTTTATTTAGTTCAGGAATTGATTGAAGGACGTGAACTCCGCCAAGAACTTCCACTCGGTCAACAGTTAAGCGAAACTGAAGTTATTCGTCTTTTACACGAAATTATCGAAATATTAGCGTTTGTTCATCAACAAAATGTCATCCATCGGGATATAAAGCCTGCAAATTTAATTCGGCGCAAGCAAGATGGGAAGCTGGTCATGATTGACTTTGGGGCTGTTAAACAAATCAGTTCTCAGGTGATTAATTCTCAAGGTCAAACTAGCTTAACTGTTGCCATCGGCTCACCAGGCTATATGCCAACCGAACAACAAGCCGGGAAACCACGCTTTTGTAGTGATATCTATGCAGTCGGAATGATAGGTATCCAAGCCCTTACAGGGGTATATCCCACGCAGTTACCAGAGGATTCCGCAACTAGTGAAATTATCTGGCGCGATCGCGTGCAAGTTAGCCCTGATTTAGCAGATATTTTAGACAAAATGGTGCGCTATGACTTCCGTCAGCGTTACCAATCAGCTGCTGAAGCGTTAAAAAGTCTCCACTTTCTACGTTCAAGACCCTTTACACCAAACAGCCAAAGCTTTATCAAAAGTCGAATAGCGGTCGTCGAAGGTGATATTACAAAGCAACAGGTGGACGCGATCGTCAACCCTACTGATGTATGGTTTTCGGGTGCTGGTGGTATAGATCGCGCTATTCATCTTGGGGCTGGTCGTATGCTTCGAGAAGAATGTAGTCAGCTAGGCGGTTGGGCTAGGGGTGAAGCCGAAATTACCAAAGGCTATAACCTCCCAGCACGGTGGGTTATTCATACACTCGGTCCGGTTTGGCGAGGAGGCAATCATCAAGAGGGGCAGACATTGGCTCAATGCTATCGAAACTGCTTAGGCTTGGCAGAGCAATATTCTATACGAACAATCGCTTTTCCAGCAATTAGCACGGGAGCGTTCGGTTTTCCAATTGAGCTAGCAACTAGAATTGCTGTCACTGAAGTTAAGTTTTTTCTTGAAAGACATACCTCACCTGAAAAGGTAATTTTCGTTTGCTTCGGGAAAATGGCTTACGATTGCTACTTGAATACTATCAGGGAAATCGTTGAATAGCGAGCTTGCGATCGCATTTCACCAACAGCAATCCCGCCTCACAGAAGACGCTAAACTTATAGCAGTTAGAGACTAGCCACATGTCTGTCGCCAAAGATTTAGAAACGCCAAAAGATGTTATATTTCCTCCAGGGGATTTATATAGTGACGAACCGCCTTTGGAGTCTGACTTACATCTACGGCAGATTATCCTGCTATTACAATGCTTAGAGGGGTGGTGGCGAAACCGCAACGATTTTTACTCTGCGGGTAATCTCACCGTCTACTATAGTCCACGCCAGCGCAAATCAGAAGACTTTCGGGGACCAGATTTTTTTGTGGTACTGGGAACCTACCGCGCTGCACGCAAAAGTTGGGTTGTTTGGGAAGAAGACGGCAAATATCCAAATGTGATTGTAGAACTTCTTTCCGATTCAACAGCCGCGACTGATAAAGGTTTGAAAAAACAAATTTATCAAGATATTTTTCGTACACCAGATTACTTTTGGTTTGATCCAAATAATTTAGAATTTGCTGGCTTCCATTTGCTTGATGGTGAATATCAACCATTGGAACCCAACCCCCAAGGCTGGTTGTGGAGTCAGCAGCTAGGGTTATATTTGGGAGTGTATGAAGAAAAGTTACGCTTTTTCACTCCTGAAGGACAACTAGTTCCAACACCAGAAGAAGAGGCGCAGTCAGAACGCCAACAGAAAGAATTAGCTCAACAAAGAAGCGATCGCTTGGCGGCAAAACTGCGAGAATTAAATATTGATCCAGACTCTATTTAGCAAGTTCTATATCCTGATTACTAACTAAACTTACTCAAGTGAGGAGTTATCTGTTGTAATTCTTAACTCCTCACTTGCAACTTTTAGATATCTTCAGGCAAAATCCATTTGGGAGGTTCTGTAAGTTTTTTTAGTCGTGCGGCTTCCGCTATCTCCAGCATTTTATCTAAAGAAGTCTCGCCAAGAAATTGTGATGTCGCTTCTTTAAACTCTAAATTAGGGCATTTATCACCCAAAACGCACCCGTTAACACAGGCTTCAGCGCAATTAATCTTCTGCTCCACAGTGAACTCCTTTATCTCAAAATTATGAGTTATGAGTTAGAGTTTTTACTCTACACTCCTAACTCCTTACTCTCTGCAAACGCGTTTGTTAAAGAGTTATTACCCTCCAGATAAATTTTACCTTGTCAATTCGCTACCTCCAATGCCTAAATGCCTATATGGTATATCTAACCCAAGTAGTGATCGCAGTCTTGCTACGCTAGCCAATAGATGAAATATCTTGGTTGAAAAAGCGCTCATGTCGGAATTTGCTACAATTGGCACCATCGCCGCGATCGCTACTGCTGTTGTTCCGCAACAGGGTAGTGTCGGAATTGTGCGCTTATCTGGTAATAAAGCTTTGCAAATCGCCCAAACTCTTTTTCACGCACCTGGGTGTCAAGTTTGGGAATCTCACCGCATTCTCTACGGTTACATCCGCCATCCGCAAACGCAAAAAGTGGTGGATGAAGCACTTTTGCTGATTATGAAAGCACCTCGTTCTTATACTCGTGAAGATGTGGTAGAATTTCATTGCCACGGGGGAATTATCGCCGTTCAGCAAGTATTGCAACTGTGTTTGGAAAATAACGCAAGACTCGCTCAACCGGGAGAATTTACCCTCCGCGCCTTTTTGAATGGGCGACTAGATTTAACTCAAGCTGAGAGTATTGCTGATTTAGTGGGTGCAAAATCGCCCCAAGCAGCACAAGCAGCATTAGCTGGTTTGCAGGGGAAATTAGCTCATCCCATCCGTCAGTTACGCGCTAACTGCTTGGATATTTTAGCGGAAATCGAGGCTCGCATCGACTTTGAGGAAGACTTACCTCCGCTGGATGATAAAGCAATTATATCAGAAATTGAGAAAATTACCGCAGAAATAATTAAGCTATTGGCAACATCAGATAAAGGCGAACTGCTACGCACTGGTTTAAAAGTGGCGATTGTCGGGCGTCCGAACGTCGGAAAATCGAGCTTATTGAATGCATGGAGCCAAAGCGATCGCGCCATTGTTACCGACTTGCCCGGAACCACCCGCGATGTCGTCGAATCGCAGCTAGTTGTTGGTGGAATACCCGTGCAAGTGCTGGATACAGCGGGTATCCGGGATACCGTTGACCAAGTAGAGAAAATTGGCGTCGAGCGATCGCGTCGTGCTGCAAGTGCAGCCGATTTAGTATTGCTCACCATTGACGCATCCGCAGGTTGGACGAAAGGCGATGCAGAAATTTACTTCCAAGTACAACACCGTCCCTTAATTTTGGTTCTCAATAAAATCGACCTTGTAGAGACGCAGTATATTGCATCTATTGAATATCCGAAAAATATAAGTCAAGTTGTTCAAACCGCAGCCGCAAACAACCAAGGAATTGATGCTTTAGAAAAAGCTATTTTAGAGATAGTTAAAATCGGAAAAGTCCAAGCGGCTGATATGGATTTGGCAATAAATCAAAGGCAAGCAGCCGCGTTAACAAGAGCTAAAATATCTTTAGAACAAGTACAAGCAACAATTGCCCAAGAATTACCTTTTGATTTTTGGACAATTGATTTACGCAGTACCATTTATGCATTAGGAGAAATCACAGGTGAGGAAGTTACTGAATCAGTTCTAGACAGGATTTTTCATAAGTTTTGCATTGGTAAATAGTTTCTTAATTTCGTAGTGACGACTTTAGTCGTCCTCCGAATATAAGAACAGGACTAAAGTCCTCACTACAAAAAGTATTCCTTATAATCTAGTAAATTAAACTAATGTCTTTTCTTAATCAAATTACCAATGCAAACTTATTAATTGTAGGAACCAGCCAAGGCATTGGTCTAGGTTTTGTACAAAAATTCTTGCAAGATGAGAGAATCGCCAAAATTTATGCAACCTATCGCCAAAGAGAATCTGCCTCAGAATTAATCACTCTTGAAAGCGAAAATGCTGAAAAACTAACTTGTTTGCAAATAGATATTACCGATGAATCGCAGATTATCGAAGCTGTTCAAAAAATACGCGCCGAAGTCAATAAACTCCACTTGGTTATCAATGGCGTGGGTTTGCTGCATGATGAAACATTGCAACCTGAAAAAAGCTTAAGACAGATAAATTCAGAAAATTTGCTGCGCTACTTCCAAGTTAATAGTATTGCATCTGTGCTACTTGCTAAACATTTATTACCGCTATTTCGTCATCAAGAACGCAGCATTTTTGCGAGTATTTCTGCTAAAGTTGGTAGTATTGGCGATAATCAACTTGGTGGATGGTATGGCTACCGAGCATCCAAAGCTGCACTCAATATGTTTATGCGAACAGTAGCGATTGAGTATGGTAGAAGCAGCCGGAAAACTATAGTTGTGACATTGCATCCAGGTACAACTGATACACAGCTTTCTCGTCCATTTCAGGGTAATGTACCTGCGGAAAAATTATTCTCAGTAGAGCGAACTGTTAGCCAATTGTTGTCGGTTATCGAACAGCTTCAAGAAAGTGATAGCGGACAGTTTTTTTCCTGGGATGGTAGTCTGTTACCTTGGTAGAAATAGGTAAAAAAGAGTTATTTTTTAATAAAAATTAGTATTTTTAAAAACATGATGAATAGATATTTAAGGTTAAATTTATATAAAAATAAGATTAAATAAAGGTTATTAAATAGATAAAAATTGAGTGCGTTATTGACAAACTAACGCACGATTAGTATTGTTCAAGGTGTTACTGAATATATTTAAGTCCACACCGAACAAATTTTGTAGACGTGTAGGAGCTTGTAGTTAAACATAAACGAGCGAAAATTCACAAAAATTTCTTTGTGTTCTTTGCATCTACCCGACGGGAAAACTCCCGAAGGGCGGTTTCGTGGTTCGGTTAATTAAAGTCCGTGTAGCATTTTAAGTACGGTTCTTAATTTTATGAAATCCAATCCGCTAAAGCTCAACCGTCGCCAGTTCTTGCTAACTTCAGCTATCACTAGCGGTGGAATCATTGCTACAAATTTTTTATCAAAATCAGGTTTCGCTCAAGCACCTGCTATTATCACATCAGACAAAGAGCGTCCTGCTATACCTTATGGTGTGGCTAGTGGCGATATCGAGGGTAATAGAGCTGTCATTTGGAGTCGCAGCGATCGCCCGGCTCAGATGATTGTAGAATATTCTCTAGATGAATCTTTCCGTAGCGTGCAACGTGTTAAAGGTCCAAATGCTTTAGAAGTCAGCGACTACACAGCACGAATTTATCTGAGAAATCTGCCATCACAGCAGCAGATATTCTACCGGGTAATTTTCCAAGATTTAGCTAATACAAAGAACTATAGCGTCCCCGTTGCTGGTACTTTCCGAACTCCCCCTGCATATAAGCAAGATATATTCTTTGCTTGGTCGGGGGACACTGCTGGTCAGGGATGGGGTATTAATCCAGAGTTTGGGGGTATGAAAATTTACGAAAGTATCCGCCAACTCAACCCAGACTTTTTCATCCATTCCGGGGACAATATTTATGCTGATGGTCCGATTCAAGCAGAAGTCAAGCTTGATGACGGTACTATCTGGAAAAACATTACCACACCGGAAAAATCAAAAGTTGCCGAAACCTTAACAGAATATCGCGGTAACTACATTTACAATTTATCAGATGAAAACGTGCGTCGCTTCAACGCCCAAATTCCCCAACTTGTACAATGGGACGACCACGAAACCCGTAACAATTGGTATCCCCGACAAACGATAATCAACGATGACCGCTACACAGTTAAGGACGTTTCCTTGCTATCAGAACGGGCAAAGCAAGCGTTTTTAGAATACGTACCTATTCGATTTAATGCCAACGACCCAAACAGAATTTACCGCTCCTTCAAGTATGGTCCTAACTTGGAAATTTTTATGCTGGATGAACGCAGCTATCGCGGACCAAACACAGAGAATCGTCAAACAGAACAAAGTGAAGAAACGGCATTTATCGGCAATGCACAGGTGCGTTGGTTAAAAAACCAATTGCGAAAATCAACAGCAACATGGAAAGTAATTGCCAGTGATATGCCTATTGGACTGGTAGTTCCAGACGGTAATACTAACTTGGAAAATTTGGCTAACGGAGACGGTCCCGCATTAGGACGGGAACTAGAACTTGCCGATTTACTACAGTTCATCAACCGCAACAATATTAAGAATGTTGTCTGGTTAACTGCTGATGTCCATTACGCAGCAGCTCATTATTACGACCCTAACAAAGCACAATTTCAAGACTTTAAACCCTTCTGGGAATTTGTTGCAGGTCCTCTCAACTCTGGCACATTTGGACCCAACAAACTCGACAATACCTTTGGTCCAGAGGTGAAGTTTCTCAGTATACCTACAGATTTGAAAGCAAATCGACCTCCAAGTGAGGGTTTCCAATTCTTTGGCACAGTCAAAATTGACAGCAATACAGAAGTGATGACAGTCGCATTGCTTAACTTGGATGGTGAAACTCTCTACAATGTAGATTTGCCACCAGAAAAATAAAAAGCGCGGCTTTCGGTAGGGTAGACGCAAAGAAACCGCGAAGAAACTTGATGTTCTTCGCGCTTTGTTTGCAGTATCAAAAAGTTATTTTTTGCTAATTGTTGTCAGTTATCAAATAACTTCATTATATATTTTTGAAACCCAGAGAAGCGCGGAGGTTTCCCCAAAGGGTCGCAGAGTTTTTAAGGGGAAAATATTGAATCACTCCAATGCCGCCGGATTTGATCTAACAAAGTAAAATTAGATTATTTAGGTAAGGACTATCCTGGCGCAGAATATCTATCTCTCTTGATAAAGTACACCTCCTAAAACTAAGTTAATTGCCGCTTGGATATACTGCTCAATCATTTCAGAACTTAGTAGTTCTACATCTGGTGTGAGATGTTTTAAGTTTTCGTAGGCATTTGCATAAAAAACGCATACACCAGCAATAGTAAGGGTTGTCATATAAGAATTTGATTTACGGAAAGTCCCTTCTTGCATTCCCCTTTCCAAAATCTTAGTAATGTATGTAATTGGTTGTTGCCAACTAGTTAGCTGGAAATATTTTCCTTGATTCTGATTCGCTTCCTGAAACAATAGCATTCCTCGATAGCGGTGAGAGATTTCGTAGGTGATGATGGTTCGCAAAAATATTCTTAACGCTTCTGGTGCTGGCAATTGCTCTAAATTCATCTGTTCCAGCATCTGCTGAAATTCCGTTGCCGGTCGCTGCAACACTGCTTGGTATAGCCCTTCCTTGCTCTGGAAGTAGTAGTAAATCATCCTTGGTGCCACATTAGCACTTTTGGCGATCGCCTCTGTTCTCGATCCAAACAGCCCATGTTTGGCAAATTCTATCTCCGCAGCGTCGAGAATCTGCTGCTTTGTCGCCTCTGCATCACGCATTGTTCGGTTGACTTTTGGCTTATATTGTGTATTAGATGAATCAACCACGACGGTACATTTAGGAATTTGCTTGTATTTTTAGACTTTACAAGCATTCGGTGATGTTTGAGCAAATTCTGAACTAAAAATTTAATTAACTATTGACAAAAAATAGCTTGATGTTTCATGCTGAGATTTATGAAAGAAATTTTTAATTCATAAATTATGACTCGTTTTCTCATTGGTACAATTGCTGCTGCTGGACACGTCAATCCTGCTTTAGCGATCGCCCGCAAACTTGTAGAATGCGGTCACAAAGTATGGTGGTATACTGGGAAAGGATTTAAAGATAAGATAGAAGCAACTGGCACACATCATATCCCGATTCGCACAGGCATAGATTTAACTGACACAAATACTATTCCTCAGTCTTGGTTGAAGCAAAAAGATGCGTTGAAGGGAGTAGCCCAGTTTAAGTTTTACCTGAAGCACGGCTTTATAGATTCAGCAGTCACGCAACTCGAAGACTTAACGGAAATTTTGCGCGAATATCCAGCAGATGTTCTGTTGTGTGATGTCTTTTTCCTCGGTATGTCTTGGCTGCATGAGAAAACAAATTTACCTTGGGCAGCATTTGGGATGTCAGCATTACCATTTACTAGTCGCGATACAGCACCCTTTGGACTGGGAATAAAACCGAATTATTCAGTTTTAGGGCGATCGCGAAATTCATTTCTGAATTGGCTATCGCAAAATATTATCATGCGTGATGTGACGGTTCATCTTGATCGCGTTCGAGTCACCGTTGGGCTACCACCTAAGTCACAGGACTTTTTCACTGCTGCGTTATCCCCGTTTTTATATTTACAAGGTACTACACCATCCTTTGAATATCCTCGCAGTGATTTGCCGCCTCAAGTCTATTTCATTGGAACATTTTTACCTCCCGCACCAACAGACTTTACCCCTCCTGCATGGTGGGATGACCTTAAATGTGGCAAACCGATTATTCATGTTACACAAGGTACAGTCGCAACCGAAGCAACAGATTTAATTTTCCCAACAATTCAAGCACTTGCAAATGAAGATGTTTTAGTAGTTGCTACAACAGGAGGACAAGCCGTAGAAAATCTGCAACTCAATTTAATTCCACCAAATGTCAGGCTAGAAAAGTTTATTCCCCACGCTTATCTGCTGCCTTATACAGATGTCATGGTAACAAATGGTGGATTCAACGGTGTGCAGATTGCATTAGCTTTTGGTGTACCAATGGTTACTGCTGGTCAGACTGAAGAAAAGCCAGAAATTTGCGCCAGAGTGCAATGGGCTGGAGTAGGAATTGACCTCAAAACAAGTACACCTACATCTAAGCAGATTCGAGATGCTGTCATGAAAATTATTAATTCATCGCAATATCGGCAAAGAGCAGAAAACTTTAAAGCTGAGATTAATAATTATGATGCTTCTACACTTGCAACAAAACTATTAGAGCAACTGGCATCTACTAAAGAACCTGTTTTCAGAGCTAATAAGTAGCATTTTGTATTGCAATAAGTAGGATAACTAAATTAAACGTAAGCTCGTAGTAAGGAATGCGCGTCCTTAAAATGCTTTCTTAGAGCGATAAATCGCTCACCCTTCTCTTCTCCTTCGGAGACGCTGCGCGTTCCGTGTCGCTACGCGAACGGGTTCGCCAGTCGCTCATGGGGGTAACGAACATGACCGCGCTGGCTCACTACGAACTCATATTTTATTTTATATTTAATTATGTCTACCAACTTATCTCCAAACAACAATAACTTTTTCCTCTCTATCTCCTAGTGATTTCACGAAATCATCTTCTCTAAGGCTGTTTGCAAATCTCGCTTCAAATCATCAACTGCTTGTCTGGCACTAACGCGATTTTTCTGATAACTTGAAAAACGTTCTGTAACTGAAATTGGCTCACCTATTGTTACCCGCGATTTTCGCCAACCTAAGCGAGGTCTTGCAGGGTTTTTATCTCCTTTAATGCGGGAAATTAAATCAAACAAAATTAAAGATGTTTCGGCAAATCTTTCAAAAGTAGGCTTTTCTTTTATATAATTTTCTGTTACCGCCACAAAACTTTCCGCTAAACGCATATGTAACATCCGCAGAGATGCTTCTTCGGCAATCCAATCTGCCAAGCCGCGATCTAAAGG
The DNA here is from genome assembly GCA_964245695.1 of uncultured bacterium. Classification (GTDB taxonomy): domain Bacteria; phylum Cyanobacteriota; class Cyanobacteriia; order Cyanobacteriales; family Nostocaceae; genus Hassallia. The sequence goes on from CAXTNZ010000107.1 coordinate 20,624, forward strand.
CGATAAACTATTTAAGTCTGGCAAATCTCCTCGGTAAATATCTTCCCAGCCAGCGGACTCGATGCGACGACATCGTTCAATTACTGTTCCCCCACTTTCCAGATTAAAATATTGTTCTGCTGCTTGCAATCCTTTATTTAGTATCGCTTGAAGTCGAGTATCAATGTCTTGGTTAGGGTTAGCAGTTGGTGGTTGATGATAAAAGCGATCACTAAATTTTTCCATCTGCGAAAGCACATGTTCACCAACTCGCAAAATTCGCTCTTGAAAAAGTTTTTCTCGCTCAATTGATTCAGTAATAGACTGTACCGACAAACCGCTATCAGCTTCTAACTTACTCAAAAGCGAATTCAGTTTTTCCCAACTTGGATTAATGTAAGAATATTGAATAGCGATCGGCACAATTAAAACTTCCTCAGAACGGTTAGCTTTCGCCAAATCTTCTGCACACCAAAAGCCTAACTGAGCAACTCCAGGTTCTAAAGGACTGACAATTTCACTATGTCCATTAGTGCCTCCTTCTGGCGCTACACTAATAGGCAACTTACCATTAGCAAACAAATCCCGCGCTGTTCGCAAACCTACTCGATCCAGTCGCTTACCTCGATAAATCGATAACCCTCCCAAGCCAGACAACATCCAACCCAGCCAGTTTCCAGCCCACAGAGTCATCCCCCGGTCATAAAGAAAGTAAGAATGAGCGGGGTATTGTAATGAGATATTCTGTTGACGCGCTACCCTCGGTACAGCCTTGGAGAGCAAATACATCATCGAGAGCGGATCGTCAACCTCAGCGTGACGAAACGCCATTAAAAAGCGAATTTTACCGTTTTGAAATTTTTCGTAGAGATTAACTAACGTCTCTACATTCACAGTTTCAATTTGCGCGATACCCGCAGGAAGCCACGGTCGAAGCCGAAAGCGGCGCAACACTGGCAAAAGCGCTTTGACAGTATAGTATACAAGCAAATTAAAGCGCTGTGGGATAAATTCTAGACGTGGTTGAGCGCGGTGAATCGGATGCGGCAAGGTGGCTCTCCAGGTTATATTCCTTCAAGATAGGAATCTCTAACTTAGCGAAAAATCAGCATTTAACGCTAAATCTCAATTGATGACCGTTGCCTTATATAATCACAGAAGGGAAAAATTTGTACAGCCTAGTACCGCTTCTCCTTCTCAATCGCACTCGACGCACTCGCGTTCGCGGAATTCACTCATTCACTCATTCAAAAAGCTTGAAAGACAAGGGTTTTGGCTTTTTTGGATGGTAGCTTTA
>CAXTNZ010000108.1:0-21855 GCA_964245695.1 uncultured bacterium
CCTGCTCCCCTTGCTGCAAAAATAATCTTCGATCCCACTTTGAAGCGTTTTCCTGGCTTGACTAAAGCTAACCAACAGTTGTAGCTTCGCTCCTCCAACAGCAAAACCTCTATTTCTGCGCCAGTAGATTTACGACCATACAACCGCGCTGGAATGACTTTGGTATTATTCATTACCAGCAAATCCCCTGAATGTAGTAGTTCCGGTAAATCACGGAATATGTAGTGCAAAGGTGGTGTTTCGTCACCTGTACTAAGAGAATTTACTACCAATAGCCGTGAGCTATCTCTCTCGACTGCTGGGTTTTGGGCAATGAGTTCTTGAGGTAATTCATAGTCATACCCAGCTAACGAACGGTCTAATTCAACGTTTTCTGCTTCTTGGCTAGAGGTCGCTTTTAAATTGTCTGGTACTAGTTCTGGGTGCATCTATCTTCAGACTGTTTTAAATAAATAAGCTGGTTAGAGCTTTCCTTTATAAAGGAACTTTAAACGATGTCGGCTCAAGTTCATCCCTAAATTTTCAGATTCATACTATTAGGTAACACGTAAACATAGTGATGAAAATTGGGTAAACCTCCCCATCGAAAAACGGGGGCTTTTACCCTAGCCTGAATCCGGATTATCTATAAATAATAGAAATGTAGGATTGGCTTTGATCCCAAGCACCAACATGGAATACTTATATTACCTGGCAAATGCCAGTTTAACCCTGAGGGTCGTTCAATACCTGCACGGTAGACCCCAGACTCCTGTTTCGTTCATCACCGTAATTCATCAGATTGATGGTTGGGTGGTTAGAGTCAAAATCAGAGGTAACGTTACGCCCCAACAAGATGGCGATTTTCGCGCTTTCTTAAATGAGTTAGGAATTAGCTATGAGCCGCCAATGCGGGTGCAAATGGCACTTTGGAGTTTGGCAGCGGGACAGTGTCCTGTTGACGTGATGCGTCGCTACCAGGTAGCGATAGTCTCGCATGGTAATCCAGAGAGAGAGGAAATTGAGGCGTTCAGACAACAGTTTGTTCGGGGATTGGGTTACTGTCCAGAAACGCTAGCGTAAGACCATTTGGTTTTAACGCTCGTATTTATTAAATTATTTTTGCTAATTGCTCATGGCTAATAGTTGATGGCTCTAGGAAAAGCTATTAGCCGCTAGCTGTTGTCAATTGAATCGAAAGCGGCGGGAATATATTCTTGCAGTGTTAACAGGTGTACCCCATCTGAGGAACTAGCTAGGGCTTCCTGGCTAACTATAACTCCAATCAACTTTTTTGACATTCGCTGACATAATACAATAGCGACATCAAATCGGCAAGGGTAATCCGCCTTCTCAGGATACTCAGCTAAAAACATCTGGGCTGTACGCCAGAGTTTTGCTTGCTTTTTTGAGGTGATAGCACTTCTTCCCCCTCCATCCCAATTGCCGGAACTGCGAGTTTTCACTTCGATAAATGCCACTGTAGAGTTGTCTTTATTCCCGTCCTCCAGTTGGGCAATGATGTCGATTTCTCCCCAACGGCAAGAAAAGCGACGGTGCAGAATTATCCAACCTGTAGATTGTAACCATTGCGCTACTAAGTCTTCTCCTAAAGTACCGATATCGGGATAATGAGATGGAGGAGGATTCGCCATTGGCTAAAAATAGTATGAATTATAGGTTAAGCGATCGCGTAGCGGGTTCCATCACTCAATCCGGAACTCTGTTTCGGTTGAAGGGTAAAACGGATTATCGCAGTTTGGCAAGCATACTCAATTTATTCCTAGTCGTAGTAGTTTGCATTACGGCATCTTTTGGTTCTGCGCCAAAAGCTTTAGCGCTGGAATACAACAAAGAAATCTTGGTAGAAGCTGATTTCTCCGGACGTGATTTAACAGATTCTAGCTTTACTAAAGCTAATCTTCGCTCCAGCAACTTCAGCCATTCTAATTTACGTGGTGTCAGCTTTTTTGCGGCAAATCTAGAGTCGGGAAATTTTCAGGGTTCTGACCTTTCAAATGCCACTTTAGACTCAGCTCGTTTGGTGAAAGCGAATTTGACAAATGCCGTGTTGGAGGGTGCGTTTGCGGCTAGCGCTAAGTTTGATGATGCCATTATTGACGGGGCAGATTTTACTGATGTGCTACTGCGTCAAGATGAGCAAGACAAGCTGTGCAAAATCGCCAAAGGCACAAATCCCACAACGGGACGCAACACTCGCGATACTTTGTTTTGTCCGTAGGCAAAGAAAGGTTATCTCCCGAAGTTCTGAGGGTCAGCTTCCGACCCTCAGACTGCTTTTAGCACGCAAGTGTGAACGAAAAGTCTAACGGTAGTCCTCCGCCACTTCTTTGAAGCAAAGTGGTTGGGGAAATTCTCTACAAAGCTTATCTTTTTCCAAAAGACGGCTTGTCGTCAAACATCCAGGGATAGATATTTACAGCGATGCCTAGTTACGTTTGGTTACAAGCAGGTAAATGGGCGGCTGGCAAAAACTTCAAATCACAGCTTCGTTTCGCTGACAATCAAAAACAACCGTGAAGCTAGCGTTAGGTGTCAGCTGGCGTAAAAGCCGCAAATGACCTTCTGCATCACACTGATTGCGGAATCGAGCGATAATCTCGTGTTGCGTATCCGGAAGCAAACGAGCAACCGCCCAAGAACTAAGACGTTTTTTGTAGGCGATCGCTGGAGTTTCTGAGATGGAATGACTGTTTTCTGTATTCTGTGGCATGATATATGTTATCCTTATGCGTTTTAGTCAAGGGCGTTAGCAAGTCTCTTGGCGGGGATCTACTGACGCCTTTTTAATGATGCTCCCACCTGGATATCATAACAATTATGGATTGTCAACCGTGCTCTAGCCACTTTAATTATTGATTTACCAAAGAATTTTTAGATTCAGGTCGGTTTTTGAGGTGATGAATATAATTTAGATATCGAAGCCCCAGAAGGATTTGATGGTAATACTTAGATTTTTTTGATTATTAGTATAATATATAACCAATAAATAAAGCAAATACACATAATTGAGCTTTGAAAAACCTCTAAGTGGACACAGTTAAATTTCCGCCGTGCAAATATTGGCAATAGATAAATCCCTGTTTGTGGGTATGCAGCCAAAATATCCCAGATGGCAAGATGTGGAAATTCAAGCATCCTTAGTACACGCAGACATTGAGATTGTTTATTCTTTAAAAGATTTAGCTAAACAGGTTATTTATTATTAGCCTTAGCCAACAAGGGAAGCGATCGCTATTTTTACCAATTTTTACCGAGCAAAGATTCAAATTCAGATTGTAAAGCCTTAATATCGGCAATTCTTGCCACAAGTAAATTATCCCTACCAGCATCACTTAAACGTGATTTCCAATAGCCAACACTCTCTGAATTGTGCAACCAAAACTGAATCACCGTGTCTACGACTTGATCCAAGTCCCATTCCCACTTCGGTGGAATCGGTTCCACAGACTGTATCAACGCATCAAGTGTACACCTATGCGTTCCGATGTATTCCACTCCTTGGTGCTGTGGTTTTTGCCAAATCTGCTGTTGATTATGAAAGAATTCCCAAACTGGAGATACACCGACAATGTCAAAAGAGTATTTCATTCCAGTTGTCCCAGTTAATTAGTTTTCTACCGATTTGAGATTTATATAAAATATTATGCCGGAAAAAGCTATTTTGTATCAGATAAAAGTTAAATATTTACCTATATCCTAGGTAGTAAAATTAAATTTAAAATTAGCAATCGCGGGCTGGGAGTGCTAATGTATCTTAGATTGGTTGAGATATTATTAAAGAGTTTCCGGCATTAAAAAAGGGGTGCAAATTATTTTTAATAATTTTTTAATTATGCCGCTACCAGATTTGAAAGGTGAAGTTGCGGCTTTGTCGGCAGCTGGTTTGTGGGCTGTAGCGTCGGTGGTATATGGACGTTTGGGGCAACGTATTCCCCCACTGCAACTGAACTTGCTCAAAGGGATAATTGCGATCGCCCTGCTGACAATCACCATCTGCCTGCGTGGGGAATTTCTCCCAAACATTGCTTTCGTTCCCCTGTGTCTACTGCTACTCAGCGGCGTTATTGGTATTGGTTTGGGCGATTTAGCCTTTCTCGCGGCGATAAATTCTTTCGGAGCGCGTCGTACCTTACTCATGGGAACTCTTGCCCCACCAATGACGGCAATAATAGCGCAGATTTTTCTTCAAGAAAAGCTCAATGTCAGTGCTTGGTCTGGAATTTTGCTTACTATTGTAGGAGTTGGTTGGGTGGTGACTGAAAGATTACCGGATACAAAGGATAATTCCTCAATGCAACTATCGCGAGGAATCGGCTTTGGTTTATTAGCAGCGATCGCCAATGCGATTGGGGGTGTTCTCTCTCGTGCAGCACTTGCCAATAGCAGCATTGCACCGTTGTGGGCATCTTTGTTTCGTTTGATTGCAGCCGTGTTGATACTCTTACCGTTGATATGGTTATCTTGGCGTCGGGGTAGGATAATTTTGTCGGAGTTGCAATCAACGCGAGTAATTCTAGCAACTTGTTTTGCTGCCTTTTGCGGAACTTATTTAGGTATTTGGTTGCAGCAGACGGCAATTAAATTTACTGCGGTGGGAATCGCTTTGACTTTATTGCAGACAAGTCCACTGTTTATCATGCCTTTGGCTATTTGCATGGGTGAAAAAGTCAGCTTGAGAGCGATCGCTGGTGTGGGAATGGCGATCGCAGGGATTGCATTGTTGTTTTATTTGCGGTAACAAAAGAAACTTTACTTACTTTACACTACTGTTGTCTGAGTGAATCTATTTACGCCTAAAAATGCTTGAAAAAAAGGGAACACAGCCGAGTTACTGAAATCTAGGAATGTTGTTGCCAAAACACACAATTTTTTTGCGGTTCCGAAAGCTTTTTTGCCATTAATAGTAAATCCTGCTGAGGAAGGGAAGATTTGCAATAAAATGGATGTTGCGGTTGTCTAGAAGTGTAATCAAAAAACACTGCGAATCTATCTGAGGCTAAAGGTAACTTTCCCCGATGGAATATGCTACCAGTGGCAGCAAATACTACTGTGCCAGACAGTCCTGTGCATGATTTCCAATTGGATGGGGGTATAACCCGCTGCATAGTTTTCTCTTGAATATATTCGTAGTTATATCTTAGAAAGCTAGCTGCTGTTGAAGTGAAAGACTGGGGAATATATTGAAACGGACCGCCATCATCACCTACATTATTTAAATAAACAATAATTTTCAGCACTTTTCGGTCTTCCTTATCCATATGCCACAGTCTTGTTTTTCGCTGAACTTCATTAACAATATCTCTCCGAAAATATGCACCATGATAGGCTACTGGTAGACCAAGATAATTCTCAACAATATTGAGTAAACGTTGTTCGAGTCCCCACAAGAAAATCTCTGGATACTCCATTATTTGTTGAGAAGTAGCATGAACAACAAATTCATTTTTCTGACCAGAAATACTTTTTGGTATTTCCTGCATGAGATTTTTTGCAGCCTGGAAAAAGCGAGGAGTAGAAGTAATTCCCAACGATTCTAGTGAAGTTATCGCAACTCCTTCACGTTTAATAGCCTCAACCAAACTCTCGTCAGTCGTTGAAAGAACAGGTAGATTGACAACATGTTTTTTCAGCGCTGCTTGATAAGCAAGTTTAGCTTGATTTGGCAAAAATGGTATTTGGTCAAAATTCCCAAATATTTTATTACTCGCTTTTTGAACTAATGTGTACATAAAGTAACCTTGGTCTATTGTATATTCTTTTATAACTATATTAAAATTATAGTATATTTTTATACTTTTAATAAAAAATAATTTTTTAAATGATTAGCGAATTCAAGCTTAATATTTTGTAAATATTGATTATTTATTAACAGTGCTTTATGCCTGCTTTACAGGTGCTGATACCGTTTTTCCATCAGAATCAGCTTTCATTAGCCCTTGTCATGTCCGGCGAGCGTTCCTGTAGCCCACGGAGCGCGTTGCGGATCGCCAGTTGCTTAGGGAAGTTCCCTCGGTTTAGCAACAGCCGCGTTGGTGTCAAGAGCGTTGTAGCCACTGCTGTCCAGTCTTCTAAACTGTGGGGAATAAAGCACAACATCACAGAAAATTGGTATGAGATAAGTATTAATACGTGGTTAACCAGCCATATGGATACTATTCTGTTGTAAGGGAACTTTAGAGCTACTGTCAAGTCAGTTTACAGTATTAAATAAATTCAAACTTACAAATTATTTCTCTCTCAAAAAATAATTTGGTGCTTGCCACTATCAGCTTATTTGCTGCTTGAAATATGCAAAGAGTAAAGAAAATTCCCCTGAATTCTTGTCAAGTAATCACAACTACTTCACTTTTGATAGTTTCAACCAAACTCAGGTCAGTGGTAGAAAAAACAAATAGATTTACAAGATATAGCGGTTCAAGTTTGAGTGAAATACAGACCTAGCCCCCTTCCCACTCATAGTGAAAGGGAGATGTAGAGAAGCGATACCCAAGGGTCTCTACACAGTAGGAGACTGTTTGGAGAGAGGTCAGAGTGTATGGCACAAAAGTGCAAACCGCTATATTTTTTCTTGATCAACAGCAATCAATCCACCAGGACGCATTAATTGCAGACATCAAACTGCTTTTGTTATGGTAAAATATCAACCATCGCCCCCTTAAGGCTTGCGGTTTCTTGCCGCAACTGGAAAAGAACATCAGGCTACCGCAGTGAAGTTGATCAAAGGTAATTGTATTGGTTATCAAAACCAATGATTTGTTTTTGTATGGTTGATGAGAGAATTTAACTCATCCATCGGTATACGATCGCTCGTTGACTAGTACAGAAGAAATAACATGGTGCGGCTGATTTTGACAGCTATTTTGCTGGTGCTATTGACAGCGTGTGGTGGTAGTGGATTCCTCCCAACTAGCCAGTTGGTGCAAAAAGCGATCGCAATTCAGCTCGAACAAACCCAACAGCAACTTGAGGGACAGCTGAATCTGGATTTTCGAGGATTTGAAATCAATCGGCTAAAAATTAGGCAAGAAAAATCCTTAACAATTCAAAATTTACCAGTTTACCGTATTCGGGGAACCTATAACCTCGTCTTCAAGCTACCAAAAAGAAAGTTGACGCAACCTGAAAAACCTTTTGAAGTTTACCTACAACTTCAAAAAGAAGGCAAAACCTGGCGATTGTTGTTTCCCCAAAAGGATAGCAAGGATTCTCCACCAGTTTGGCGCAGCTATCTGATTGGGAGTTAGGGTTTAGATTGGTAACTGATTTTTACCACAACCTCATCTGCAATTAATCCAAAATTGTAACCGCAGATGAACGCGGATGAAGGCGGATAATTAATCATCATCCGCGTATATCCGCACGGCAGGTACTACAACGGAGGGGATCTCCTTTGGGCGCACTGCAAAAGTCCATCTGCGGTTTAAATCCCAAATCCTTAAAGTAATCCTGCTGATTCATATAGCCGTTTGAGTATCGCTGTAATTTTTTTACCATACTCTAAATCGGCTGACCAACGTCCTGATAGCTGCTCTATCACTGGTGCAACGCCGCGAGTCACAAAGCGAAATCGTGGATCTACTAGTTCGTTAACCAAGGGTTCTAGACTGGCGTAAGCTTTCAAATGTTGAATGTGCGCCCGTACTCCAGTTCTGGCATTATCAAAGTTCGCTGCTTCCAAACTCCCACCAATTGTGCCTAAACCAGCAAAGTTATTTTGCTCAGGTTTAACATTGCCGCCAAAGCGTAAAAATCCTGTTTCTAAACACATTTGACAGAAGGCAATGTCATAGTTTACCCCCTCTACATTAGCTTCTTCTCGATAGAGTTTCGGCAAGTCGGGAAACTTTACTAAGGCGCTTTCATTGTTGTTTTTCAGAAATAGCTGTAATTGCACTTCCGAGGTATAACCACGTGCCATAATCTGGTCAATTTGACCGGGATTAATTACCAACTTTGAACTCAAAGAGATAGTGCGGGTGGTACTATCCCAGCTAATAGAAACATTAAAATCTCGCAGTTCAACTGCTTTGACATAAACAACTTTGCGATAGGTGACACGGCGGACATTAGGTGCTTTTGATAAATCAATTCGCAAGCGATCTACTAAATCAATCGGGATGTATGCATTACCATTAATTAGCACCCCTTTTTCTGAGTAAGTTTGACCGTTAATTTTAATATTGATTGGCGGATAATTTTGTTCTTGGGTAGGAGGGGAACCAGGGTCAATTGTACGGCTCCACGATACAAGTCCATCAGCAATTCCTAAAGCAAAGTCGCGACGGCGATTTTGCAGTAAAGAGCGATCTTCTGGATTGCTGAGAAAGCCAACTTGCATTATCATCGAAGCGATCGCTGTTTGGCGACAAAATGCCAAACTACCCAATCCGCTATCTGTATCTGGCTTGACTCCGCGATTTGGTAACTGGGGTAAGCGACGCAATAGCCCTACTAGCAGCAGTTCGGCGTTGCTTCTGCGCTCATCATTGCTGGCGATGTAGAAAACGCTAGAACCACGCACAGAAGGGCTGCTAGCCGCATTAGCTTGAATTTCTAGCGCCACATCCCGATCGCGTGCGCGAGAATTGATCCAGCTGATAGTCTGCGCCGCACTCAAGTCATCAGGAACCGCCAAAACCTCAACAGATCGCGATCGCAATTCTGTAACAATCAAATCCCGCAGCCGAATCATTTCTCTAGCTTCGGTTGTACCACCTGCGATCGCACCTGGATCGATTCCTGCTGCTTCTTTGCCTCCGTGAGCTGCTGAAATAAAAATACGTCCCATCTTCAGTATTTCCTCTTGTACATTTAAGCGTAAGCAATTTTCTACATCTTTCTTGGCTTTGCAACAAGAATATAATAGCGATCAGGAATTAGTTGTCATTTGTAGAAATAAGAATGACTCTTGACTCTTGACTCTTGACTCTTGACCAACCATGCAAATACCCCGCTTACATCCAGACACAATCGAAGAAATTAAACAACGGGCTGACATTGTGGATGTCGTCTCTGAATACGTAGTTTTACGTAAGCGGGGGAAAGACTTTGTAGGCTTGTGTCCCTTCCACGATGAGAAAACTCCTAGTTTCACAGTTAGCCAAACCAAGCAGATGTACTACTGTTTTGGCTGTCAAGCAGGGGGAAATGCCATTAAGTTTTTGATGGAATTGGGGAAGCGCTCTTTTGCAGAGGTGGTGTTAGATTTAGCACGGCGTTATCAAGTGCCGGTGCAAACCCTGGAACCAGAACAGCGTCAAGAGTTGCAGCGTCAGTTGTCTTTGCGCGAGCAGTTATATGAAGTTCTCGCTTCCACGGCACAATTTTATCAACATGCCCTGAGACAAGCCGCAGGGGAAAAGGCTATTGAATATTTAGGCGATCGCCAACTTAAAGAAGAAACAATCCAGCAATTCGGCTTAGGTTACGCCCCAGGTGGTTGGGAAACCTTATATCGCTATCTGGTGCAAGATAAACATTATCCAGTGCAACTGGTGGAAAAAGCGGGTTTGATTAAACCGCGTAAGGAAGGAGGGGGTTATTATGATGTGTTTCGCGATCGCCTAATAATTCCCATCCGTGATGTACAAGGACGGGTGATTGCCTTTGGTGGGAGAACTCTTACTGATGAACAACCGAAGTATTTAAATTCACCAGAAACCGAGCTTTTTAGTAAGGGGAAAACTTTATTTGCTCTCGATCAAGCTAAAGCCGGGATTTCGCAAGTCGATTCGGCTGTGGTGGTAGAGGGATATTTTGATGCGATCGCTCTCCATGCTGCTGGTATTACTAACGTGGTTGCTTCTCTCGGTACAGCATTAAGTTTAGAACAAGTACGCGCTTGTTTGCGCTATTGTGATTCTAAACAGTTGATACTCAACTTTGATGCTGATAAAGCTGGGACGAATGCCGCAGAACGAGCCATTGGAGAAATTGCCGAACTCGCGTATAAAGGGGAAGTTCAACTAAAGATTCTCAACTTGCCGAATGGCAAAGATGCTGATGAATATTTGCGCGATCGCACCCCAGAAGATTATCGAGAATTGCTCCTCAATGCTCCACTGTGGCTGAATTGGCAGATTGAGCAAATTACTTCAGACCGCGATTTGAAACAGGCTACAGATTTTCAGCAAGTTTCGCAAGAGATAGTAAAATTACTTAAAAGAATAGAAAATAAAGATACGCGAAATTATTACGTTTCCTATTGTGCAGAAATACTCAGTTTGGGAGATACGAGACTTATACCTTTACGGGTGGAAAATCTTTTAACGCAGATTGCACCAGCTAGAACGCAGCGTCAGCCAACACCGCTACGCAAGCATTCAAGAGCTAGAGTAGAAAAGGCAACTATAGATAATAGTGAACGCGGTCTTTTAGATCAAGCAGAGGCTTTATTACTGCGGATTTATTTGCATTGTCCCGAACAGCGTCAAGCTATTATTGCAGCTTTAGAGGAGCGAGATTTACAATTTAGCCTTTCGCACCACCGATTTTTGTGGCAAAAGATTTTAGAAATTCCAATTGACATAGATGCCAATTTAGTATCAAATTTGCAAGATAGATATTTGGAGTTTTCGGAGGAAATGAAGTTAGTTTCGCATCTGTTTCATGTGAGCGAGAAAGAACAGAAGGAAATTTTGCGTACTCCGCAAGTGATTCAAGTTACGACTGCTTGTATGGAGCGAGTGTTGCGAGAAAAGCGCTGTCGTCACTATTTGGAATTGTGGAAGCAAACCGATCCAGAAGCTGAACCAGAGCGATATCAATCATATTGTGATGCCTTCTATGCCGAAAACCAGCGAATTCAGGAATTAGACCGGCAACGGCTATATTCGATTACAGATTTGTTGTCGGGTTGATGTAGTGCGTAGACGCGGAGCGGCTTGTCGATAGACATCGCCTAGAACTCTACTTTGCAGTAGTTCAAGGAAAAATTCTGTAAATGTCTTTGCGGTCAGCAATACGTTGACAGATTAATGTTTTTGTTTCTTGATCAACCGTGATGCCAATTCTGTAGTTACCCACGCGAATTTTATATTTATCGGTATAACCTTTCAGTTTTTCCAGATATCCTAATTCAAAGGGATTTTCGGATTCAAGTTCTTGAAATATAATTGGTTCTACGCGGCTTTGAATCTCCACGGGCAAAGCAGCAAGTTCCTTCAAGAATCGCTTTGTGTATTCAAGTTGCCACATTGTCACCTTTTAGTGATTGATAATACTTTATCGCTTCATCTTTAGATAGTGGTTTTTCATTTTGTACTTCCTCCATCAGTTTTGCCAAACCGTAATCCTCAAGAATTGCTTCAATTTTTTCAAACTCGGCAATGGAAATTTGTACAGCGATAGGTTGCTGATTTTCGTCAAGAACGTAATTTTTGTGTATTTGAAGCATTTTAGTGGTTCCTATTGCTGAAAGTGCGATCGCTTTTATTCTTCAATCATCTCAAAAACATTGACAAGTTCGGCACGCGCTTCATCTGCTGTTTGTCCCCAAGCGCTGCCTTCTAGGAATCGCTGGGACATATGCGACAAAAGTACCATTCTCATCGGGACGGATCGCAACAGTGTAATTTTGTAGAGACTTCATGGGGATAACCTTACAGGTTTCATATATAATGTAGCGCGATCGCCTACGGCGGGGCTTCGCCCATCATGCTTTTTGATAGCAATTAAATGCTATGTAAAACTAGCGACTTCCACAAAACGTTCAACAGCCAAGCTTTTACGATTGAGTTTAATTCGCTCAATTTCATGAAGTGTTTCTGCCGTCAGGTAACTTTCGCCGCAATGAAGACAAGTTATCACGGGAATGTTTTCTATAACCAGCAGGTCTTGACCCTTGCCATAGGTTTTAGTAATCCTGCGGATTCTTGCTTTTTCGCTTCCACAAATATCACACACCATCTAGCATTTTCCTGGTATTTTGGACTTTAACAGTAAAGTGCGACCGCAATGATTGGAGATAGAGGTGCGATCACCTAATTACCGCAATTCGTTAAACTCCTCTTCAGTAATACCCAACTGCTTGAGAATTTGATAAAACAACCAACTACCAATTTCAGCATTACCATGAATGGGAATTGTGGTTGCTCGTCCATCTGGATGTTGCCAACGAGCATGACTTCCCTTCTGTCGTACTTTTTCAAATCCGAGTTTCCGAGCAACCCTTTCCAATTCACTTGCTTTAGCTGGCATTCGCAATCACCAGATCAACGTTTCCAGGAAGCGGTCGCCCTTCTTCTGCGTACTCTTCTTGAATCATTTCAAAAACATAGACGAGTTCGGTACGAGCTTCGTCTGGCGTTCGTCCCCAAGCGTGACAACTAGAAATCGCTGGGACGTATGCGACAAAGGTGCCATTGTCATCGGGACGGATAACAACAGTGTAGTCTTGTAGAGAACTCATATGACTCAATTATAAAAACCAATACCTAGTGCATAGAATTAAGCATGAATAGAATTTATCTGCTACAGACAGCTTTTCCCGTGCCACATTGTCCTAAGTTTACCTAGACAATCGTAACACGTTCACGGTGGTGGTCTGTTTTCTAGAACGTCTAACTTATGCTTTATCTTATTTTTCAGCAATTTTTAAACTTTTATTTTTTATAATTAGTCGAATAATAATCTACATCAATTTTAATTAAGTTTTTTTAGCTTTTTTCCTTTTGTGGCTAGTGCCTCCTCACTAACGCCTAATTGACTTAGAATTTCATGTAATAGCCAACCTCCAATCTCAGAGTTTCCATGAACAGGTATGGTAGTTGAACGCCCATCTGGATGCTTCCAGCGAACATGGCTACCTTTGTGTCGTGCTTTATAAAAGCCAAGTTGGAGAGCAACACGCTCTAGTTCACTGACTTTAACACTCATGCCTTTGCCTCCAAATATTTAAATTTTTTGGTGGCACGAAGTGTTTTGCCGCTGTAGCAGATTCTTTAGTTGTCTAGGTTCAATATTTCTTACATTATAAGCCAATTTTGGCAACTTGACTACTCCTACAAATCTGGAGTTAACTCCTTTGGTTTAAGAGAGGGAATATTTTTAGGCATAAACCTTCCTTAATTCATATATATCAGAATCTTGTTCTTCTAACAATAAAAACTCATGCAGTTCTTGTATAGAAAGAGGAGATTTATAAATATTAGTATCAGCATAAACAACTTCAAAAGACTCAATAGCCTCTTTTAGCTTGGTAATTGCATTTTCTTGAGTATTTCCCTGTCCAACAATTCCATTCTCTAGGCACAAAGCAACCCAATAGCCTGCACTTTGTCTTAATACCACTGTGTAAAAGTTCATTGGTGTTTACCCGCTGATGTCATGGTGTAAGGTGGGCAATTGCCCACCCTACTTTAATTATCTACTTACCGACGCCGGCATACCCAAAATATCCTCAATCCTGGGCATATCTTCTAACGCAATCACTCTACCTTCATCTTCAAAACCAGTAATTTGATCGAAGTTCAAATACCGATACAAATCATCGGCAAAAGGATGAATTCTATTCGCCACAATGTCCATATATTCCTGGACTGAAGGAATGCGTCCAAGTAGCGCACAAACTGCGGCTAATTCCGCTGAACCAAGGTAAACTCGCGCATCTTTACCCATGCGATTATTGAAGTTGCGGGTAGATGTTGAAAACACCGTTGTCCCATCTTCAACTCGCGCTTGATTACCCATACATAAACTGCAACCGGGCATTTCTGTCCGCGCATGTGCAGCATCAAAAATGTTATAAACACCTTCTGATTTTAATTGCTGTTCATCCATGCGGGTAGGGGGACAAATCCACAAGCGAGTGTTTACTGTTCCTGCACCTTCTAACACTTTCGCTGTGGCGCGATAATGACCGATATTTGTCATACAAGAACCAACAAATACTTCTTGTACTGGGTCATTCACAACTTCTGATAATAATTTAATATTATCAGGGTCATTTGGTGCGGCAACAATTGGTTCTTTGATTTCGTTCAAATCAATTTCAATTATTTCTGCATACTCTGCATCCGCATCTGCTGACATCAAAACCGGATTTGCTAACCATTCTTCCATTTTGATGACGCGACGCATGATAGTTCTGGCATCGGCGTAACCGCGTGCTACCATGTTCTTTAACAGCGCCACGTTAGACCGCAGATATTCAGCGACTGTCTCGACACTCAGCTTAATTGTACAACCTGCACAAGAACGTTCTGCGGAAGCGTCGGTAAGTTCAAAAGCTTGTTCAACTTTCAAATCTGGCAAGCCTTCAATTTCCATAATCCGCCCAGAGAAGACGTTTTTCTTATTTTTCTTCTCGACTGTCAGCAAGCCTTTTTGAATCGCGACGTAGGGAATTGCGTTCACGACATCTCGCAGGGTGATACCGGGTTGCAATTCTCCTTTAAAGCGTACCAAAACTGATTCTGGCATATCTAAGGGCATCACACCCAAAGCTGCTGCAAACGCAACCAACCCGGAACCGGCGGGGAAGGAAATTCCTAAGGGAAAGCGCGTGTGAGAATCACCACCTGTGCCTACGGTGTCGGGTAATAGCATCCGATTGAGCCAAGAGTGAATGATACCATCACCGGGACGCAAGGCGACACCACCACGAGAAGCAAAGAAATCAGGCAATTCTTGATGAGTTTTGATATCAACTGGTTTGGGATAAGCAGCTGTATGGCAGAAACTCTGCATCACTAAGTCTGCGCTGAAGCCGAGACAAGCGAGTTCTTTTAATTCGTCGCGGGTCATCGGACCTGTGGTATCCTGAGAACCTACGGTGGTCATAATCGGTTCGCAAGATGTATCGGGACGCACACCTGGTAAGCCGCAAGCTTTACCGACCATTTTCTGTGCCAAGGTGTAGCCTTTACCTGTGTTGGCTGGTTGGTGGGGACGCCTAAAGACGGTGCTGGGTTCTAAATTAAGTGCAGCGCGAGTTTTATCGGTAAGGGTGCGTCCGATGAGCAGGGGAATGCGTCCACCAGCGCGGACTTCATCTAAGATTGTATCTGGTTTGAGGGTGAAGGTGGAAATAACTTCGCCAGTTTCGTTGGTGATTTCACCTTTGTAAGGATGGATGGTAATCACCATGCCGGTTTCTAATTTGCTGACATCGCACTCGATGGGTAAAGCACCGGAATCTTCAGCGGTGTTGAAGAAAATGGGAGCGATCGCACTTCCTAATATATATCCTCCCGCTCGCTTGTTGGGTACATAAGGTATATCTTGCCCCATATGCCACAATACTGAGTTAATTGCCGATTTGCGTGAGGAACCTGTACCCACTACATCCCCCACGTAAGCGACAGGATGACCTTTTTTCTTTAACTCGGTAATGGTTTGTATACCCCCAGGCATCCGTGATTCTAACATCACCAAAGCGTGTAAAGGAATATCCGGGCGAGTTGTGGCGCTTTGGGCGGGTGATAAGTCGTCGGTGTTGGTTTCGCCGGCTACTTTAAATACTGTGACGGTGATAGCTTCGGGTACTTCTGGACGAATGGTAAACCATTCCGCTTCTGCCCAAGAGTTTATCACGCGAAGAGCGAAGGGATTGGTTTTAGATAATTCTAAAATGTCGTGAAAAGCATCATACACTAACAAAATCTTACTCAGGGCAGATGCGGCGTATGCGGCTATTGGTTCTTTTCCTTGTCCCCCCATTACCAAAGGTGTTTCGGAAGAATCGGATACGGATACGGTGGGAACTTGCAATAATTCAATTAGCGATCGCACGTTATAACCGCCGATCATCGTGCCTAGCAATTCTACAGCATCGATGGGTGAAATTAACGGGCTGGTAATTTCTTCTTTGGCAATACCTGTGAGAAATCCGGCTTTGACGTAAGCTGCGGGATCGACACCGGGAGGAATGCGATCGCGCAATAATTCCAACAATGTCTCTTCTTCCCCTGTCGGCGGATTTTTCAGTAATTCGCACAACTCTGATGTTTGCTTTGCATCCAACGGCAGAGGAGGAATTCCTAATACTGCTCTTTCTTCAACGTGTTTGCGGTATGATTCTAACATTTTTATGTTCTCCATTGGGATTTTCTTTCTTTAATTATGAAATATTTTTAGGCAATACTTGGCTATAAAAGTAATGGTTACTTTTATTACTGAAAGTATTACTGGTAATCGGTTATTAGCAAGTTGTTTTTATACTGAAGGTATAGTTTTCGTCAACCGAATATATTTAAACTTTGATAAAATACGAGCAACACTAAACTGGGTTGCTGTAGAATCCGAGTTGGTTAGAAATTAATTAATCTGCTATAGCGGTTATTAGTTGAGTAGGTAGTGAACCCCACCCCCCAACTTCCTCCCCGCTCTTCGTGAGGGGGCTATAATGTAGCAAAAGCTATAATTATTTATCGTTATTGTTGGTTTAACCAAGTTTCTAAATCAGCAACACTAGAAAAGTCTAGCAATGCTTCTCCTAAATTCTCTAATTTTTCAATCGATAAACCTTGAATTCGCTCGATTAATGATGCATCAATATCACCAATACGGCGATTTAGTTGACGTATAACTAGACGTTGTTCTCCTGACTGTACAGCTTGTTCTCTGTCTCTTTGATAAAGTGGTTCTAATCGCATAATTAACTCCCTATCATCTGCTTCTAATTCTTGGTTTACTCTCAAGTTTTCGCGCAAGTTGTAAACTAATTCGAGAGTTGCTTTTTGGTATGGATGATCTAATGGTAACGCTTGCAACTCGATAACCGCTTGTGACTGCACATTCCCCCTACCTAAAAGCCTCAACCATAACGTTTCCGGTGTTTGGGGTAGTTGGTGTATTGCTACAATTGCTGTTCGCAATGCATCTGGCAGAAAATGTACTCCCGATAACCAACTTTCTTTTTGCATAGTTCCGAAGCTAGACAATCTAGTTTCAGATATGGTAGGTGTAAGAACCCACAGTTTGGGTATTTCTGAGTCCTGAAGTTTGGTTTTATTAGCTTTAGCTTCTCGTCGTAAGGAAGCCTTGATTTCTAATAATTTGAGAATACAGTCGCAGATTTCATCGGTAGAAGCTGGATTGCGGAAGGGTTCTATGATGGCAGGATTTTCGGCAAATCTTCCTAACAAACCCAGTATTTGTAAATTAGAGCTTTGCTGTTTGGCAGGAGTGAATAAAACATCTATTTCTTTAATCTCCCCTGATACTTTTTCTGATGCTTTGACTTCTCCGTAATCTTTTAATAGTTCTTCTAGATAGTCTTTGGCAAATTTATCATGTATAAAACGGGTCATTCAATTTTAAAAGAGAGGTTGCACTTATTCTGATAAACCACTGTTCCATATTTCTATTCTGCAATCCCAGTTTAGCTGTTTGGGAAATTCGCCAACGGTATCCGTACCCCGGCTCAAACTAGAGTACTAGCTGAAACCGCTACTTTTGTCTTGGATTTCATTCATTTTGTGGGGGAATTGACTTTTTTGGTTGATTACTTTGTCCTGGTGTCACATACTCGATTGCGAGATTGATGGTATTTTATCAAGAAAGGCAGAGGGCAGCTATGCTGGAGGCAGAAGGAATACTGTCTTCTGCCATCAGTTGAGTGACCGTAGCGAACTTGGGTTTAAGACCCCGACTGAACTGTTGTGAGCGTGGCTCCAAGTCAGGAGGAGTCTGAATCTCATAAAGACTTGTTCCTTCTGCCCTCAGCAAGAACTGCCTTCTGCCTTCTTCAATTTTGCACAAACTCCTTTATCCCAATCGCGATACAAGCTATGACACTCAATTTATATTTACTGCGACATGGAGAAACTACTTTTAGTCAAAGTGGTAATTTCTGCGGTGAAACTGATGCGGAGTTGACAACAGAGGGGATGCAGATGGCATCCGGTTTTGCCGATGTTTATCAAAATTTGAAGTGGGAGGGTGTTTATGTTAGCCCGATGAAGCGCACAATTGCAACTGCCAAGCCATTTTGTGATGCTATCGGTATGGATATGCAGTTGCGTGACGGACTTAGAGAAGGGAGTTACGGTGAATGGGAAAGGAAGAGTAAATCGTTTGCCCAAGAGAATTACGCAGAAAACTATGTAAAATGGTTGACAGAACCCGCTTGGAATGCACCACTAGGTGGAGAAACTGCGGTAGATATTGCTAACCGTTCTATGCCTGTAATTGCTGAAATTCAAGAAAAACATCCCCAAGGTAATGTTTTAGTAGTTTCTCATAAAGCCACGACTCGGATTATGCTTTGCAGTTTACTAGGAATTGATTTGGGACGCTATCGCTATCGGGTGAATATTTTGGTCGCGTCGGTAAGTATGGTTAAATTTGACGTTAATGGTCCTTTGTTAGAAATATTAGGCGATCGCCATCACATACCCGATCATATTCGCTCTCGTCCGGGAACATAATAGTCCCTTAAACAAAAACCGAAGACCAACATAAGCTAATAGACACTTAACTTTACTCGCTTAAGCTTCCGCGCAACGGTACTATGGCGGTTATTTTATTTTCATCTGATGTTTTATCTGTATTAGTTTTCAAGCGTGTCAATCTGCTTTTACGGATACGTTCGCTGTCTCGAACACCACCTGCAAGTTCATATTCAGTGCTGTTTTTGCCGTACTTGAAACCAACTCCCATCAGCATTTTGTCTGAAATCTGACTCAAGGTTTTTTCCATCTCATCCAACTTTTTTTTAGAAGAGTCAATCATAGCTATAGCGGCGTTATAATCATCAAGCATATTGTGAAACTGTTCTATTAATTGAGTCAGGCTTTGCAAGTTGCAAGTATCATCAAATTTGATATTTGGATCGATAGCTTTCAGTCCGGCAACTCTAAACTCAGCTTTTTCTAGAATCCGGGAACTACGTTTTCTTCGAGACATAAATTTACACCTTTAAGAGCTTTACAAAGCTATTCTGTCTCAATTAACCTGTATGCTGGTTCAGCAAAAAGCGCAGTCTTTTAAGCAAAAGTTTTTATTTATGCCCGTGATTTCTCTGAGTTGAATCACTAAAGTAAAATTTAGGGTGTGTTATCAATACGGTTCGGATAATGTTTTTTGATGAAAATTATAGATCACAAAGACGCGATAAATCGCCGTCTTTACAATAATCAGTCCTTTGTAGAGACGGCGATTTATCGCGTCTCTTGCCTTAACCGAACCGTATTGGGTGTGTTATGGCTTTAAGCTAACGCACCTTAATAGACGATAATTAGATGGTGCGTTGCGTTACACGACAACGCACCCTACTATTTTATGTTTAATTAAGATTGCATTTTTACTTCATAGTCAACTGCGATCGCTTTAACCTTAAGCCTTCATGGTGTAACCTCAAGGCTTCATGTTATAGCTTTAAGGCTTTATCATATAACCTTAAGCCTGAATGTTGTAATTTTAAGCCTTAATGTTTTAGCTTGAAGGCTTAATGTTCTAACCTTAAGGCTTCATGTTGTAACCTTAAGAGTCAACGTTGTAACATTAATGACCAAAGTTTGTTGGTGAGTGCAATCATCGCTACATAGTGTATATTGTTGATTTACAGCGATCGCAGAGTTGGAAAAAATTTCCATAAAAATGAAAAGCTTATTCTATAAGCCTTTTGACTTCCGCATAGCCGTACTAGTCTGTGATAGATTAACACAGATACTGCCAAAAATTTCATTAGTATGACAACTACTACGCTTGCAACAACGGATGCCATTTAGCCAAAAACGGTCTTAACCCATTATTCAACACAGCGATCGCAATTCCCCCCACTGAATCACGAGAAGCACCCACATCGGGACCGGCGGTTTTGAGAACTTCGCGGGTCGTACCAAATAAACTATAAAGAGAGTTCATGGCTTCTCGTACCAAACCCTGGTCAACTTCCAATGGTTGCACAGCAATGCGCGTTACCAATTCCACATAAAGCGACCAAGCGGCTTTCCGTTCTGCGAGGTCAACTTTCCAAGCCATTGAACCAATGCTAAAAGGCAGACTTACAGATACAGTCTCTAAGGAAACGCGATCGCGCATATTATTTACTCACTCTTTAACCTAAAGTTTTATGGTAATATCTGGTTTGAACTAATTCAGATAAACTAACACATTTGTCTGTTGCATCACCTTATGATTGTATATGTCTAAAACTTACACCGTTGAAATTTTACACCAAGGCAAAACTCACACTTTGCAAGTTGCTGAAAATGAAACTGTCTTATCAGTAGCCGATGCTGCTGGTTTAGATTTACCAAGTTCTTGTCATGCAGGTGTTTGCACAACTTGTGCGGCTCAAATTAGTCAAGGATCTGTAGATCAAACTGATGGCATGGGTGTTAGTCCAGAATTACAAAAACAAGGTTATGCTCTCCTTTGTGTCGCTTATCCGCGTTCGGATTTAAAAGTGGAGACAGAAAAAGAAGATATCGTTTATCAGTTACAATTTGGTAAAGATTGATAAATGTTAGTTGTTAATTGTTAGTTGGCAAAAAAGTCTGACTAACTACTATATATTAACGACGAAAAATTATTTAAGCAGGATTGCAGTTAAGTCTTAATCAAGCTATTCACGCTCAAACACTAATCAAGCATAAACTAAGATGACTACACATTTTATAACCGCAGAAATTGACTTACAACAAACTCCCTCAGAATTACAAAAAGCAATTGAAACAGAGTTACAAAAAGAGGGAGAACCTCTCCGATGGGCAATTACTTCTGTAGATGTTGAAAAAGAATCATGCACTGTTGAAGCTGTTGTAACTGTTAGCTAATAACTTTGAATTTTGAATTGATTCGTCCATATAGTGCTATTTTAATTGTACCAACAGGCGTTGGGGCAGAAATTGGAGGTTATGCAGGAGATGCATTGCCAGTTGCTTCATGTGTAGCTGCGGTATGCGATCGCTTAATTACTCACCCCAATGTCCTCAATGGTGCAAGTTTATATTGGAATTTGCCCAATACTTTCTACGTTGAAGGTTATGGACTTGACAAATTTGCCGCTGGATGCTGGGGATTGCGTCCAGTTCATCAAAATCGCATAGGTTTGCTTTTAGACCAAGGAATTGAGCCAGAGTTGCGGCTGCGACATTTGCAAGCAGCGGATGCCGCCAGAGCCACTTTAGGATTATCCTTGACAGATTATGTAATAACTGATGCACCTTTAGAAGTAGAATTGCGGTCATGGGCATCGGGTGCGAGTTGGGGGACAATTGGCAACCCAGATAGCTTGTTAAGGGCAGCTGAAGTACTGATTAATAAAGCCGGGGCGCAGGCGATCGCAGTTGTTGCCCGTTTCCCCGATAATATTGATGAAGAAGCCGATCAAAACTACCGCCACGGTAAAGGAGTCGATCCGATAGCTGGGGCAGAAGCCGTAATTAGCCATTTGATAGTGCGAACCTTTCAAATTCCTTGCGCTCATTCCCCCGCACTTTCTCCCGTACCGATAGATCCCGATTTATCTCCACGTTCCGCCGCCGAGGAATTGGGCTATACTTTTTTACCATGCGTCCTTGTCGGTTTGAGTCGCGCTCCTCAGTTTATTCTTGGGGAAACTGATCAATTGCCCGAACCGACTGATATTTGGGCTAATCAAGTTGATGCCGTCATCGTACCCGCAACCGCCTGTGGTGGTAGCACTCTGTTAAGCTTAAGTAAGAGACGATGCCAAATCATCACCGTCCTTGAAAACAAAACTCAGATCCAAGTTCCTCCCCAACCGTTGGGAATCAAATCTATACAGGTAAACTCATATTTAGAGGCAGTAGGTGCATTAGTAGCACACAAAGCAGGCATCAACCCATCTGCCCTAAGCTCAAAAATATCGTCTTTGCAGAGACGCGATTAATCGCGTCTGTACAATGTCGCGATTAATCGCGTCTGTACAATGTTAAGCAT
>CAXTNZ010000109.1:0-21760 GCA_964245695.1 uncultured bacterium
GATGCACTGCAACAATCTAAGTATTATTATAAGTATTTAACCGAACTTGATATTATTCACGGGACTGGAGACTGGGAGGAATTGAGGACGGGGATTGCAAAGCGTCTTATTCCTGGGACTCTTAACTCTTGACTAGAAACAGACTTTTTCAAGGATCTCCAATCCGCAATTTCTATGCTTGGCGATCGCCCCCCATTCCTCCCCGCCGTAGGGCGCCCACAGTACCCAATGCACCTACTGTCAAAAGACCCAACACTGAAGTCGTTTCCGGAACAGAAACCGGGGGGGCAGAGTTTAGATCAGCACGGAAGATCCCAGTGGTATTATCTGCAAGTTTGGCATAGAAGACAATCTGGTTTTTATCGTTCAGCCCCTGATTAGAGAAAAAAAGGTCTATCACTTTCGAGCCAAACAGAGAATCGCCTGTAGCAATCACCTTATCAGTCACCGGGTTGGCTCCGGTATAGATGCCCAAGCTGCCATTATCCAGGACTGCTTTGAAGGCAACGGTATCTACATCGTTAATCGCGGCGTTATCGAAGAATTGAAACATACCACTGTTATCGGCAACAGTCGTTGTGTTTCGATCCTTCACTGTAAAGAGACCTTCGCCGCCAGCTTTCAAGCCACCTTTGAAGGCAACAGTACCTGTATTATTGATGGCGTTGGGGAAGAGAAAACTAAAGCGATCGCTAGTGTCTACAATAGTAGTATTTGTATTACCATCATTAGTAAATATACCATTACCAGACTTCAATCTAGCTGAGAAAGCAACGGTATCTGCATCATCGATTACGTATCCATCAATGCTGCTAAAGGAGCCGTTGGTGTCGGCAATAATTTTCTTTACCCCGTCACTACTGGTGAATATACCACGCCCACCTTCCACAGCACCCGCGAAAGCCACAGTACCTTTGTTATTGATTACGGGATCTTCAAAGACTCCTCTGGGTTGGCTGCTTTCAGCAATGGTAGTAATTTCTCCTGTGCTGTTAACAGTAAAAACACCACTGCCTATCTTGTCCAGATTAGCTCTAAATGCCACAACACCTTTATCGTTGATTGCAGGGACATTTGCAAATAAGCTAAAGGAACCATTGGTATCAGCAATAATTCTAGTTGACCCGCCGCTACCGATAAATATACCAGTAGCTCTGCCATCAGCATCCTGGTTAGCTGAGAAGACTACTCTACCCTCGTTATTGATTGCGGGGTACAACCCAAAGTTACGAAATGAGGTATCTTTGCTATCAGCGATTTTCGTGAAAGTGAGGGCAAAAGCTTCACCCATGTTGAACACGTTCATGGAAAGACCGACTACCGTTGCCAGTAATAACTGTTTGATTGCAGTCATAAATTGTTGTCTGGAAACTTATACTTCATTAAGATTTACAAATTCCTGAGAAATCTAAAATTTTCAGGAATATAACTATATTTAAAGTAATTAATTTCCAAATAAGTTCAGTATAATTACTGTTTTTATGTAAAGTTGTTACTTTATAAAATATTGAAAAGCGATGGCTGTGTCAAAGTTTATTTGTCCACAGCCGTTAAATCCTCGTAAAAGCTTGTGAGAATTCATCAACGTGTCGCACAACTGTATTATTATTCAGCGTATCATTGACAAACTGTGAGGTGTTCAGCACAAAAAAATCATTGTGTTCTGTGAATACCTTCGGCACCAGGCTAGAGTAATCCAATACCTGTAATGGCTGCATTTTCATCGCCCGGTTAATGTGTGCTGCCACAATATCATCAGGCTTTAACTCTGGGAACATCAACCGCAGTCCCTGGAAGAATAAATCGCGCAGTTCTTGTTCAGACTGCTGAAGTAAAGGATCGTCGGAATGGACATATTTGGGAAAATAAGTAAGATGCAGTCCCCTTGTTTGTTCCAAGGAGACTAAATTACTCATTCCCAGGACACCTGTAAAGGGAATTCGTTGGTCAGCAACATTCACGATATAGTAAGGTACTAATGCCTTGCGGGTAATTAAAGCCATGCAGATCACACCCAGGTATTCAACTGTTGTACTGTTCCCTGAAATCTGCACTAAATCTTCTGCAGCCACACGTTGCAGCACACTTACTGGTGCAGTGAAAATGACTTTATCAAAAAGCTCTTTTTCCCCATTGTTTTCTACCCATATTCCCTGTTCTGGGTGAGGTGCAATGTATTCCACGGTTGAACGGGTACGAATATCACCGCCAGTTGCGCGAATTAAATCTGCTAAACGGTCAAAAACAGTTTTGTATCCGCCTTCGACGTAACCCAGTTGTTCTTTGTGCAATGAAGAATCACGTGCCGAAAACAAGCGTTTAATGTAAGACCAAATAAAGACAGCAGAAACACGTTTATAGTTTTCTCCCAGTTTCGCTAATAGCAGCGGTTTCCACAGTTTTTCGTAAGCATTTTTTCCAGATATTCCTAACAACCATTTTTCAACAGTAATTTTTTCCAAGCGTCGCCAATTGTTGATCCGCGAACCATACAAGAGAGTGAAAGCAAGTCTCAACTTACCAATCAAACTCAAAGGGGGAAACCGGAAAAATTCAACTGTGTTGCTGATGGAATAAAGCTTTTTGTCAATATAACAGCCTGTAAGTGTAGGTCCCCACCGCAGTTTATCTCCTAAACCGATGTCTTTGATAAGATTAATCAGATAAGTATCTGAAGGCAGAATGACATGATAGAAACGATCCCAAACAAAAGAACCAAAATCATGATGGGTAGCAAGTCCACCAAGTTGATCACTGCTTTCAAAAACTGTGACTTTATCACCTTGTTGTGACAGACGATAGGCGAGTGACAGTCCCATCATTCCACCGCCAATGATACCAATTTTCATGTACTTAATATTTGTAAATACCCAAACTACCTTGCCAAGCAATGGTGCGAGATAGACCTTCTTCTAAACTCACTTGTGCTTTCACACCTAGAATTTTTTCGCATTTTGTGCTGTCAGGAACTCGCCGCCTTACATCTTCGTATTTGCCACCTGTGAAAGATTCGTAGGGAATAAATTTAAGTTGGAGTTCGCCGGGAGTGTCGCTGAGACGTTTAATAGTTTTGGCTAAATCAAGAATGGTAATTTCGTGGTTGCTACCTATA
This sequence comes from uncultured bacterium, assembly GCA_964245695.1. GTDB lineage: Bacteria > Cyanobacteriota > Cyanobacteriia > Cyanobacteriales > Nostocaceae > Hassallia. Next base: position 3,113 of record CAXTNZ010000109.1, read on the forward strand.
TTAAAAATTTCGCCGTTAGCTTCGGGTTTGACGGTGGCGGCGTAAATTCCAGCAACAGTGTCGCTGACGAAGGTAAAGCTACGGGTTTGTTGTCCGTCGCCATGAATGGTGATTTCACCATCGTTCAACACTTGCTCAATAAAGACTGACTGGGGTCCACCCCACCAAGATAAGTGATGACGCGGTCCGTAAGAACCGAAAAATCGGAGGAGGACGACAGGGATACCGTAGCTATCTTGATAAGCAAAGGCTAAATGTTCATCAAACAGTTTAGAGACAGCATAGCTCCATCGTGCTACTTTCGATGAACCAAGTACTGAATCATCGTCTTCACTAAAAGGGATTTTGGGGTTACGTCCGTAGACATCAGAGGTAGAAGCAAGGACACATTTACAATTTAATTCGCGTGCCAACTCTAAAACATTATCTGTACCTTGATAGTTAATTTTCAAGGTATCAATTGCTTTTCCGTAACGGGGAATTTTGAAAGCTGCAAGATGAACAATGCAGTCGATATCGGTGGCTAAATTCTCAAAGGTGCTTTTTTCGGTAATATCTTTCTGGAGAAATTGAAAAGATTTATTAGTTAGATGTTGCTCAATATTTTCTAATTTCCCCATGCTGAGGTTATCAATGCCAATCACCTCATGACCGGAGGCGATTAGTTTATCTAGTAAGTGAGAGCCTAGGAAGCCTGCTACTCCTGTCACTAAGATTGTTTTGGGTTCAGCCATATAGTTTTCTCTCTGATATTGTTGAAGATAATCAAAGCAAAATCACAGATAATATCGGTATTAATCTGTGTTAATCTGTGGTTAGATATTTCCTAAAAGCTTGATATTTGCTAAGTTTGAACGACGAGAATTACACCCGCAATAATTACGGCAATACCAAACCACTGACTCAAGACAACTTTCTCTTTTAAAAAACGATTGGATGCTAAAGGTACAAGGGCAAATGTTAGTCCTAAAGCCGGAAATGCTTGACTAAGGGGAATAGTTCGCAGAACTACCAGCCACAAGATAGTAACAACGACGTAGCTAATAAACCAAATCCAAAAGTAGGGAGAAAATAATAAGTTTCGGATAGATTTATCGGCTGATTGACCAGTAACGGGTGTTTGGAAAGCGTATTTGAGTGATAGTTGTCCACCGGTGCCTAGCACAACTACCATCATTAAAATTAGCCAAGGAACAAAGTTCATTTCAAATACTTTTTATAGCCGCTACGGCTTTAGTTAGAAAGATGTCTATCTTTTTGGATTGGTAGCGCTACCAAAAGCACCCCTATAAAAATTAGCACGACTCCCGCAACACGGATGAGGGTAATTTTTTCCTCAAAAAAGTAATAAGAACCGAAGAGAATTCCAACGTAGTTAAGGCTGGTTAAGGGATAGGCAATACTTAATTTGACGACTCGTAAGGCAAAAATCCAGTTAATTATTCCCAGACTGTAGATAGTCAAAGCAAAAATTAATTGCTGGATGAATGACCTACTCAATAACCCCTCTGTTGTATTGCTCATGGTGTGTTTCATGAGCAATTGTCCGACTATACCAAAACCTATGCTGGCAAATAAAGTAGCGTAGGAAAAAAATTTTTGGCGGGAAGAAAGGGATTGTGTGGTCATTACAAATGCGGCGAAGTTATTGCAAACAGTAAGTAGCAGCTAGGACTTGGCTAACAGAGTCGGTGACTATTTGTTGTGCTGAGGTGTTGAGTTCGGGGAACATGGGTAGGGAGAGAACTTCGTGACTGAGTTGTTCGCTGACTGGAAGGGAACCAGTGGTGTAGCCTAAGTCGGCATGGACTTGTTGGAGGTGGAGGGGTATGGGGTAGTACACCATGCTACCAATTCCTTTCTCTTTCAGGCTTTTTTGGATGCGGTTACGTTGTTGGTTTAATATTCTCATGGTGAATTGATTCCAAACTGACGAGCCTCCCTGTACTTGTGTCGGTAAAACTATACCGGCGACTGTTGCTAATTCCTGGAGGTAAAAATCTGCGATCGCACTCCTTGCTTTATTCCATTTATCCAAATACTGTAGCTTAACTAACAGTACAGCTGCTTGCAAAGTGTCTAAGCGGCTATTGAGTCCCAGTTCTTCATGCTGGTACTTAATTTTCCCACCATGTCGGCGTAAATACTCAACTCGCTCGGCAATTTCTGAGTTGGAAGTAGCGATAGAGCCTCCATCGCCAAAGCATCCCAAATTTTTCGTAGGAAAGAAGCTAAAACAACCAACGTCTCCAATTGTCCCAACTTTCTGTCCTTCCCAAACAGCACCGGTTGCTTGAGCGCAATCTTCAATCACTTTTAGATTATACTTGTGCGCGATCGCCATAATTGCCGTCATATTACAAGGGCGACCGTACAAATGCACTGGTAATACAGCTTTGGTGCGCTCTGTAATTTTGGACTCAATCAAGTCAGTATCGATATTGTAAGTATTTAAATCAACATCGACAAAGACAGGAGTTGCTCCTACAATACCAATTGCTTCTGTGGTAGCAATAAATGTGAAAGGTGTGGTTATCACCTCATCGCCAGCACCAATTCTCAAAGCTCTTAAAGCTAAATGTAGTGCATCTGTGCCAGAGTTACAGGAAATTACTTGATCGCAACTCAAATATTGAGCAAACTCTAATTCAAACTCCTTGACTTGCGGACCCATAATGTAGCGTCCACTAGCCATGACTGCACAGATATTTTTTTCTATATCAGCCGCAATACTTTGATATTGAGAAGTTGCGTCAAATGGGGGGATGTTCACTGTTGTCATTCCATCCTTTTAATCTGATTTTCACCACAATATTCATACGTGCGATCGCAAGCTTTACAGACAGTAGTTGTTGTAAATTCATCTAATTTAGCGCCGCACTCACACATCCAACCAACTTGTTTCGCTGGATTCCCATAGACCAGTGCATAATCGACAATATCTTTAGTGACAGTCGAACCAGCACCGATAAACGCATAACGACCAATTGTATGACCGCAAACAATTGTGGCGTTCGCACCAATTGTGGCTCCTTGCTTTACCAAAGTTACTAAATAATCATCTATTGTGTTGCGAGGAAAAGCCGAGCGCGGTGTATTAATATTTGTAAAAACACAACTTGGACCGCAAAACACGTCATCTTCTAAAATCACCCCTGCATAGACAGAGACGTTATTTTGAATTTTGACATTCCTGCCTATTTTTACTCCAGAAGCAACAAATACGTTTTGACCAATTTTACACTTTTCACCCATCACCACATCTTTCATAATGTGGCTAAAATGCCATATTTGACTTCCAACACCAATCGTACATGGCAAATCAACATAAGCTGACTCATGTACAAAATAGTCTACTTTTTTTGCTGCCGAATTTGCACTACCCGTTGACAAGTTGAACCTCCTTCAAAAAAACAGTTTTTCCTTGAGATAAAGATAACTGAGCCGACTGTAAAACTGTCAAAACATCAATACCGTTTTCAACGCTGGTTAGGGGGGTCTGTCTGCTTTCTATACAACTCAAAAAATGTTGGCATTCTAGCGTTAGAGGTGATGCTGTATCTATAGGAATTACTGTTTTGGAGTTTAGCTTGAGAACTGGAATATTATTCTGCAACTCAGCTTGCTGGTCGTAAAATGTCAGTTTGGCATCTACAGAAACATCATCAAAGACTAATGTACCAGAATCACCAACTACTACAAGCCGCTGTTCTTTAAAAGGATGCAACCAACTGGTAAAAATATGAGCTTTAACATTATGCTCAAACTCCAAATTTACCAGACAAAAGTCTTCTACTTCGCTGAGGTTAGCACTACCAACAGCTTGTACAGATACAGGTAAGCCTGCAAAACCTAGAATTGAACAGATATCATGGGGAGCAAAGCTCCAAAGTACATTTTCTTCGGTTCGGACTTTACCAAAGCTTAAGCGATTTGAATAAAGATATCGGAGCTTACCAATTTTACCTTCTGCTACTAAACTGCGAAGTTTGACTAAAGCTGGGTGATATTCTAGCAGGTGTCCAACCATCAGGATTCGACCACTTTTACTAGCAGCATCCTTTATGGAAAGTGCATCTTCTAACGTCAAAGCTAAAGGCTTCTCGACAAATACATCTTTACCAGCAGCTAAAGCTTGGATTGCCAAATTTGCATGAGTAGGAGCGGGAGTGGCAATTACTACTGCTTGTACATCTGGCATTGCCAAGACTTTTTCAAAGTCGAAAATTCCTTCAACATCAAATTTTGATTTTAAATCTTCTACTGTTTGCCGACTAGAATCACAAATTACTCGCAATACACCTAACTGAGCAAAATCCCTAACTAAGTTTTTACCCCAGTATCCACAGCCAATTACTGCTACATGCTTCTGAGTGTTAATCATCTTTCTTTCCTCACTACTAGGCGCAAGTTGGTGATAGCTAATTTACGCGCTAACAGTGTTTGCTGTAATTAATCCTTGTCTTGCCAAAATATTTCTTGTATCAATAATCAAGGGTGCGTATTCTGCTACCAATTGATAATCAACCTTATCGTGATCTGTGGCAATAATCACAGCATCAGAACTTGTTAAAACTTCTTTTGTTAAGAGTAATGATGTCAAGTTAATTTCTGGATAACGGCGATGATTTGAACACACTGGCACATAAGGGTCGTGGTATTCAACATTTGCTCCTTGCTGTCTTAATAGCTGAATAATTTTCAGGGAAGGACTTTCCCGTTGATCGTCCACGTTTTTCTTATAGGCAACTCCTAATATCAAGATATTAGCTTTATTTAAAGGCTTACCCTGATTACTTAGCGAAGAAATTAACCTACTTATCACATAATTGGGCATTAAAGCATTAATTTCCCCTGCTAATTCAATAAATCGCAAGGATAAGTCATATTCTCTAGCTTTCCATGTCAAATAAAATGGATCGATTGGAATACAATGTCCACCCCATCCAGGACCTGGATAAAATGCTTGGAAACCAAAGGGTTTAGTTTTAGCTGCTTCAATTACTTCCCAGATATCTATATCCATTTTGTGGAACAAAATTTTCAATTCATTAACCAGTGCAATATTAACTGCACGATAAATGTTCTCTAAAATTTTAGTAGCTTCCGCAGTTTTAGCTGAAGAAACTTCAACTATTGTGTCAATTATTTGGGAGTATAAAGCTTGAGCTAATTCCAAGCACACAGGTGTGATTCCCCCGACTACTTTTGGTGTATTAACTATAGAGTAATTTTCATTACCGGGGTCTTCACGTTCTGGAGAGTAAGCGAGTGCAAAGTCTTGACCAACTTCCAGACCATTTGCAGCCAATATAGGCAATAATATCTCATCTGTTGTTCCTGGATATGTAGTGCTTTCTAAAGAAATTAGCTGTCCTGTTCTTAAGCAACTAGCAATTGCATTACCTGTTTGGATGACATAGGTTAAATCAGGCTCTCTATGTGAATTTAGAGGTGTAGGAACGCAAATAATTATTACATCCACTTCACCCAAACGACATGAGTCGTTTGTGACATCTATTAATTCATTTTTTAAACTTTCTGAAGGAATATGCTTGATATACGACTGACCTTTTTGTATTTGAGTTATTTTGTATTTATCTATATCAAATCCCACCACTGAAAAGCCTTTTTTGGCAAAGGCTACTAAGATGGGTAAGCCTACATATCCAAGACCGATAATCCCAATTCTCGCTTGTTGAGTTTCGATTTTTTCTTTGAGATTTTTTAAATACATATTTAATTACCGAAAAAAGACCAATGTTATCATTTACGATGATTAGACCTATGAGCAAAAGTACATGAACTCACATCTTGCATCAGTTCCAACCGCCATAGGTTTCTAATACCGATTGGCGATGAATGCACTTTGTGGTAAAGGGGTACATGAATGAAAAAAGTCAAGGTTAAAGGGCAAAGGAATGAAAGAATTTTTTCTTCCTTTTACCCCTTCGCGCTTCCCCCTAACTTCTGCAAGAAGTATGTTGATGATTAACTAACAAACTTGAAATCTTTAATGCAGTTATGACCGACCTGCCGTGCCTGCCTGCGAGTAAACTCTCCAACAGAAGGGTTTCCTTGGGGATTAATTACCCCAGCTACCTGCTGCCAAAGCTCACGTGGCGCTACCGAAAGTTCATAGCGCTCATTAGACTTATGGACGTGATACCACTTTGTTTGCTGACACTGCTCGCACCAGAAAGCTTCTAACCATTCTCCCTGTACATGAACTGCGGTTTGGGTCGCTACTAGCATCAATGCACTCCGCCGACTCATACCCCGTTGCCGCAACTGCCCTGGTTGATCGGCAAATAGTTGATGTTTCTGGCTCATCCCATCGAGATAGCAAGCATGAACTGGACAGTATATAGCCCGTCGTTTTGAACGTTTCCGATTTCGATCACACCTTCTCTGCAATTCGACCTCCCATATTAGTAAAAAAAGTACAAAAGGAAGGTTATCTTGGAGGGACTGAGATCAAAAAGACCATCGAAGCCCAACTCCTAAATTAACAACAAATTATTCAATTTCCGTGATGCGCTCCCCTTATCTGTTTGCTGTATTGGCAGACATTTTTTCAGCCAATTGACAATTATATAATTTTTTTGATACTAAACAACTTACTTTGAGTTGGTTCCTCAACAGCGGTTGTTACTTTATCTAATTTATATCACTATTTCAAGTATACTTAAGTACTTCATCAAAACTTTATCGGCAACCTGTTGTTTTTACACAATCTTAACTTAATTACTATTTTTCTAAGTATAAATATGTAATTTATTTAACATAAAAGATACATGTTTCAGTATTTTGGCTTAAGTGTACATCTTACCCAAAATCTAAACAACGTATTATTTTATAGTGTTGAATGCTGCTCGAAAATTGAAATTAGCGTCTTATTTTCAGTCTTTTATACACAAGCATAGGAAAAATAACTAACGTACAATTTTTGTAGTAAATTATATTGAATCTCAAAAAGGTGCGTAATAGCTTGATTGTTCCAAAATTATGTGTTTTTAAATACGTAATACCTTAAACTAAAAATTATTGTAAAAATCTAGTTGAGGAGTCCGCTTCATTTTCCGTAGACAAAAAAGGACACTCATGAGTCAATGTCCACACTAAGTACGAGTAGATCCTGACTGGTTATGTCTGCAATTTTGATTTACGCATCCGCACTCGTAGGAACTCAAAGCCGCCTGCGCCAGGACGGTTGTCCAACGAGTGTCAAGGGTTTCCCCAACCCCAGAACTATATCAATCTTCACCCAAACCAGACTTTGACACAGCTGGAAATGAACATGGACTCAAGGAAACTAATTGTATAGTTTAGAAGAATGATGTAGTTATCATTGGTCGCTCTAGAGTAGCTAGAATCTAAGCTCGGCTTTATCCATTTTTATAAACTGCGATCGCATACCCTGGAACCCTTATCTATCAATACCTTTGACTTTTTCAATGTCACCAGAATTAGTCACAATTGAAAAAGACTTGTGCTCAGGGCTAGAACGTTTGCCAAATAATCAGCTTTACGTTCTTTGATTTGGATAAAGTCGAGCTTAGGAATTGGCATCGCCATACTGATTGAAAAGCTCGATAGAACTTACCATACCATCGCTGTCCTCAAGGAAAAAGTCAAACTGCCGTTGTGAGGATGGACAAAACAGACAGTTCAGTCCTGAAGCGAGCTTTGGATAACCTGAAACTTTCCCGAATGAATGTTTTGGGTGTCGTTAACAACGCTCATAATCACAACTAATACTCAAACATACGTAGATATTTTGAGGCTGATTCTTATTCTTGAGCGTAGCCAGATAGTTATCAGCCTCCGCAAAAAGCAAATGTACAGTCGTCAGCCGCAATGGCTATAACTGACTTGAAAACATGACCGGGGGTTTTAATCGCGGAAAATTTTGGCGGAAAATCAACAAATCCCTATCTGTTATCTGTTGCAGTCCTAGCAGTTTCGGACGACCGCTTTGGGTCATTAAAGATATCTTCAATTAACATTTTGGATATTTTGCACCTCCCCAAAAGCATAAGATGCAAAGCCTGTGATGAAATTTAGTTGCTGCTCACGTGTTTGTAAGTTTACTGGGAGTTCAGTACCGGGACATCCTATCTCCCGCAAAATCTGTAAACAATAAGCTCTGAGTTCAGTGTATGAAGCTTGCTCCCACTGAAGAGCTACCTCTTTTGCCATTTCCAGATTGACTCGGATAATCGTTGTTACAGGGCTGGTCATAAATGCACGCTAATAAAGTAGATGATCGCAGTTAAGATCAGAACCTCAAACCAGCGTAACCGTATTTTTGCGGAATTTACTTTGAGGGGACTTTAAAGTTTCAGTGCATTTACTTAAACGTGTCCGAAGCGATCGCAAGCGATCGCCTCCCCGCCTTTGATATCGCTTGATTCGTGCAACTAAGGTTTAATTGCTTCAATAATGCTGGATGGACATTGAGTTGTTAAGATTCGAGACAGTTGGAACCCTGCGGCATTGAGTACTTGCTCAAATTCTGCGGCTGAGCGCTCGCGCCCTCCAGTCGTAACGAGCAGCATTTCTAAATCGGTAAACTTTCCGATATCAGGTTGATTACCCGGTGCAATCACACTCTGCGCCATTAACAGCTTTCCACCTTGAGGCATAGCACGATGACAGTTCTTCAGAATTTGAACGGCGTGTTCATCATCCCAATTCGTCAACGTGTTTTTCATAATGTAAGCATCGCCGCCCTCTGGGACAGATTCTAGAAAGCTACCGCCAATGGCTTGACATCGATTCTGCAAACCGAGGTTCTCTAAGTAAGGTTTTGCGCCTTCAATCACATGCGGCAAGTCATAAACAATGCCGTTGAGATGCGAATTTGCTTGTAAAATCGCAGCCAAAAATGCACCCTGTCCGCCTCCGATATCGACCAGTGTTTTGATTGAGGAGAAATCATAGGCATGAAGAATTGCCGGGTTAAATATGGCACTTGCACTAGTCATAGCTTGGTCAAAGACTGCTGCGAATTCAGGATTCTGAGCAGTGTAAGCAAAAATAGGCATTCCCGTGACCTGCTCGAATGCAGGCTTGCCGGTCTTCACGCTGTAGAGCAAGTTACCCCACATCTGCCAATGTGTCGGTTCAGTACCTGACCAGATCGCTAATCCTCGAATAGAATTGGGCGCGTCACTGCGGAGACATTCTGCCATTGGCGTGAGTTGAAACTGTTGGGGTTCTCCTTCGGAAAAGATCCCGGCACTTGCTAAGGCACGAAGCAATCGGTAAAGTGCCTGTGTATCAACGCTCATGGACTCAGCTAGCGTTTTAACACTCTTACTGCCTTCAACCAAATGATCAGCAACACCCAGTTGAGCGGCGACACCGATACATTGCGTCATCCAAAACCCATTCATCATCTGCAAGATTTGCATCAAGCGATTCGGCTGAGCATCAGAGGGAGTCATGGACATGATAAGTCTCCAGTCATTTATTAGAAACCTGATAGTTAGAAGTCTAATTAATATACCAGGCATCCGCAGCGTAGATCAAATGAGAATTACAATTTTTGTAATGTGGGAATGCCTGAACGTAGCTTTGTCAGCAGTTTGATCAAGGTTTGCTGCTCGCGACTGCTCAGATTCTCCATCCAGGTTTTGATCCAGATAAAATGCTGAGGTAGGATTTCGTTCATCAGTTCTCGTCCTTTGTCAGTAATATGAACGTTTAGCATTCTGCGGTCTTCAGGATGAGGCTGACGTGTAATGAGCTTGTCACGTTCCAGTCCATCCAGTAAGCTCGTCACCGATGCACGAGCCACCCCAGCCCGTTCCGCAAATTCAGACGGTAACAACCCTTTCTCGTCCGCCTCAACTAACTGCATGAGCAGTGTAAACTTGCCTCTAGATAATTTGTGCTGGGCAAAATAGCTGTCTACGGAATCATAGAAGGCAGTTGAAGTATCCAGAAATACCAAGCAAGCCTCGACCGAGGGAATATCAATTTCTGGGTAGCGACTTGCCATTCGTTGAATGGTTTGTTGGTCAGGAAGTGTACGAGAACTTGCCATAGTACATGAGGTATAGTTAGAACCCTTATTATAAGATGACTAAACTAAACAGCCTATCTGCATGACTTATTCCCAAGAGTTCTCGCCTCAATCTCTGGTTTGCCTATTTTGAGATAGTGTCTAAGCTCGACTTTATCCATTTTCCTACGTGTGCGAGCGCATAAGCTGAAACCCTTATTTACCAATGTGACTGACTTTTTCGATGTCGCCAAAATCAGTCACATTGGAAAAAGTGTTTCCCTGAAATCTGGAGGTTTTGCCAAATAACACGGGTTACGTTGTTTGATTTGGATAAAGTCGAGCTAAGAACTTTTGGAGCAAAGAAAGCAGTTTTAGCACTTACCAAAACTGAGGTGGGGTTCAACTAAACTGCTCAATAATTCCGCCACCCAAGACTTTCTCGCCTTCGTACCACACAGCAGCTTGTCCGGGGGTGATGCTGAACTGCGGTTCATCAAACACCAAGCGGACTCGTGAATCTTCCAAAGGAATGACTGTAACTGGTACCGGATTTGAGCGATAGCGAATTTGCACTTCCGCACGAATAGGAGTAGACGGTTCGGCGATGGAAACCCAGTTTACCCGTTGTACGGTGCATTCTGGCTCGGTGGCTAGAGTGCGATCGCCTACTATCACCTTATTATTCACTGCATCCAAGCCGATCACATACAGCGGTTCCGCAGCGGCGATCCCCAAGCCTTTACGCTGTCCAATCGTGTAGTGATGGACACCATCATGTTGCCCCAGCACTTTGCCTGTAGCATCCACGATATCGCCTTTCTTGGGGGCAATATACTTGTCAAGAAAAGCCCGCATCGAGCCGTTGCTTTCTACCAAGCACAAATCTTGACTTTCTGACTTGTCAGCCGTTTTCAGGTTGTATTCTGCCGCGATGCGGCGCGTGTCGGCTTTGTTTAGCTCTCCAAGTGGAAACACGGTAGCTGCCAGTAAATCTTGCGACAAGTCATAAAGGAAGTATGACTGGTCTTTGTTGCGATCAACAGCCCGTAAAAGCTGGTAACGTCCAGTAGCTTCGTCATAACCAATTTTGGCATAATGACCCGTGGCAATGCTCGCGCATCCCAATTGTTCGCGGGCATATTGTACCATTGGCGCAAACTTCACAGTTTTATTGCACTGGGAGCAAGGCAAAGGGGTAATACCCGCGCTGTAACCAGTCACCAGATAATCGACAATATTAGTTTGAAATACTTCCCGAATATCAACAACCTGATGAGGAATGCCCAATTGTTCACAGATATAAGCCGCGTCGATCATACCTTCAGAGCAACATTGACCTTTGCCTTTCATCAGCCAAAGAGTCAAACCAATAACTTCATAGCCCTGATTGTGCAGGATAGCAGCAGCGGTGGAACTGTCAACGCCACCAGAAAGACCAACTACGACTTTTTTCATATCCGTACATCTTGCTAGGATACTCATTCTAAGCTAACACTATGTAGTTACTACAACGGTTAACTGATTAGTTCTTGGAAAAAATTGTCTAAAAATCTTGATACTACTATGTTGAGTGCAATACCAAATCAATTTATAACATTTTGCCATTTGCGCCAATTATCTTTGATGCTGCCCATGTTTTTGGGCGGATGGTTAGCGCTAATCTTTTATTGTAACCCAGCACAAGCGCAAATCCATATCGGCAGCGTAATGCTTGCTCAAGCGGCGGTTGAACCGTTACCGCTACCACCTTCAACAAACCTGCAACCGATTCCCTATAATCAGCAAGCATTACCCCTGGTGGAACCGACGCAACCAGTACCGTTAAGTCAATATGACCAGAATACTCAGACCACCTACCAAACAACGCCATCTTATCAATATGATTATCAAAATCAATACCAAAATCAATATCAAAATAACCAGAACTTTGGACGCTACTTGGTTGTTATAGATAACAGTAATCGCCAAGTACTGCAACAAGTACGCCGAGTTGAACGCACAGCGTATTTACGGCAATATCAAGGACGTTCTGTCATCCAAGCTGGAGCCTTTAACAAACCAGGTAACGCCCAACAGCGCGTCAGAGAACTGGAATCCTACGGTATAAATGGCGCACGGGTTGTCAGCTTATCTAACGGACCGGAAACACCCTATAACCCTGACAGAGGCTATTCTAGGAATAATAGGTCTAACTATTACTATGTAGTTATTCCGGGGCGATCGCAAGACTTACCGCAAATCGAAGAGCGAATCAGGCGCAATATCGGACAAAGCATCGCAATATTGCAAAGAAACCAGCCGCGAGGGTCACATATAGCTGTTGGACCTTTTATTCAACGACCGCAAGCAGAAGAATGGAACAACTATCTGCGAAATTTGGGGTTTGCGAATGCCAGAGTTTATTACGGAAAGTGAAAAAAGTGCTGAGGGCGGTTACAATTTGCAGCTAGAAGGCTTAGTGCCAATTCCCTCAGCATCAAATAATTCAAGTGCTTGTAATAAAATCAACTCGCTAAAACGTCTTTTAATGCACTGATGGAAGGTGCAAAAAAGTAGCCCCCTCCAGTGGGAATTACCCAGTCTTTGGTCAAATTAATGACTTCAGTTGAGTTATCCCCCGGAAGTTTTAACGAACGTGTGCGGCTGTCTGCGTTTTGTTGCTGACCGATAATCGGATCGGGACCTGCGCCGGGAGGCGGTAGATTGTCTCTGTTTGCCCAACGGCGCATCAAAAACTCAAATTGCTCCTCAATTGAAGCTTGATAAGACAAAAACATCAGCCCTCGTTCTTCTTGCAGTTCTTCTGGGGTGGGGTTGGCTGTGTCTTTAATCGGAGAGCCAAAAGGTAGACCACGACGCAAAATTAATCGCGTCAATGTATCATTTGCTCCACCTGTATCTGTAGCTGAGTCACGCGGGTTAATTTTACGGACGTGGGCGAAGTGCGGACAAATCAAACCAGATACATCACTAGGAGCCTGAGGAAATTTATCGCCTGGATAGTCAGGTATTGGAACCAGGGAATTTGGCAAGCTTGGGGTGACGTAAGAGAAATGATTATTCGCAAAGTTATCTTTTGCCAAGTCTTGATTGTCACCCAGAGGAGAGCGCATCAGAGGAGCGCCACTAGGCCAACGTCCTACCAGCAGTGTTGCGAAGTGTTCCGGCGTGATGTTGCCAAAACCAGGTTTTTGCGCCAGTTCTCCGGCTTTGGTGCCGACAAAACTCCAGAAAGCAGGAACATCTTGGCGCAGCCGTCGCACAACCAAGTAAGAACCATTTTTTGCCCAACGGGGCGAGAGTTTGGCAGCAGGTAGGGGAGTTGTTGGATCGTCGTGCTTCTGCTGTTTGTAACCCAAGACAAATTGACCGGGGAAAATTAAAGGCTGACCGGGTTTAGCATATCCTTGAGCCTGTGGATCTTGAGGGTCAAGCTGCCGTGGTGTCAAAAAATCATTTGCTGACTTTGAAACTCGCCCCCGGATACCTGGTTGAGAAATTCCATCTTTGAATCCAAAATGCTCGTGTCCTGGTTTATCCAAGCGAGTTATGCCCTGTTGCTCGTATATTATCTTTATGGCGCTTTTACCATTAGTAGCTGTAGGTTTGGGCAAAGCTTGAATATCTGCTTTGATGCGATTTATTTCTGTATTCAGATTTGTAATATCGTCGCTGGCAACAATCAAAAGCATATCTGGGTATTTCTCTGGATCGTTTCCTCCCACCACCCACTTATTTGGATGTCCATCTGAGTTTGTATCTGCTGGATCGCCAATAAATGCCGCTCGCCGGGGCATTCCTTTCAAAAAGGGAGTGTCGGTAAATTTATTTGCTTCTGCTTCTGATGTGAGTTTTTTGATGCCTTCAAAAGTGAAGGCAATGTTAATCCAAGTGGCAATCATCCCTCTTGGATCTTCGCCCCGGCGCGCACGCAAGCTGCGAAACATTCTGTTAAATGCGAGAACTTCTGCAACGCTGGCAATCTGCGGGGTGATAGAGCGAAGCCAAGTTTTAGCAATATCTCGGTCGTAAATCTTCAGAAACAAAAACGATTGGAAATCTTTATTAAAGCCTGCAAGAATATTTCCCTGAATATCCTCAACTGCAAGCACCTCTTCCGGCGGTAGTTCCGTCATAAATTTTATTCTCTTTCAACTTAAACTTAGTGCATCAAATATCTGAAAGATGGTGTGTTAGCTTGTCGCTAACACACCCGAATCACGCTAATCAGGCTTTAAGGGGTAGAACTCAGGGTAGGCTCGTTGAGTTTTTCTGTTGTATCTAATACAGAGAAACGGGTAGCTAATTGCGTGCTTGCCCTGATAGCAGAAAGTTGAAGCGTGCTTCCCACGCAGCCAAGGGGCTGATTCGGAATTTGTCCCTTGCCGAAAGCAACACCGGTGAGCTTCATGGTGATATGTTCGGCAATTTGTCCGCCAAACTCAATCGATTCTCCGCCAATCAGGATGTCACCAACAGTGAATTTTTCTGCTGGCGGCACCTCGTAGACTGCACGCAAAATCTTTCCGGCTGTACCGCGCAAAATCCGCCAGTAGCCAGCGTCAACGGGAGTTACTCCATCAGGCTTCGTCCAACCACTGGTATCTATACTGTCTATGTAAAGTCCCACCGGATTGGCAAGGGTAATCGAGTATCCATCGCGTGCCAGTCCATTAACGATCGCTCCAATGGTGGGATCGCTGGCTCTACCGGGTGCGCCATATCGCGCACAACGAATCAGCTCGTCAGCGTCTGTCAGCACTCGTCCATCTTTCTGACGTAAAATCGTAGCAAAGGCGGCAATGTTAATTTCAGCACCCAAGGTGTTATTGCGCTGATTGAGATGCATCGCGCCATTTTTTGTATTCCACTTGTTAAGGCGGTTATACTGACCATTTTTGTCAAAAAGGTCACTCAACTGCACTTGGGGACTGATGTACTTTCTGTAAAGCGCAAGCAGCTTTTGCTTATCTCCGGTTGCACCTGCTGTCTTTGAACCTTGATAACCCATCGGGTAGCCATGTGCTAATGCTTCCCAATATTCAGGACCTTCACAGGTAAAGGTAACGCGGACAATCTTTCCTTTGTTCCGGGTGACATGCCATTCTAAGTATTCGTCCTGCGGACGCTCACCATTAGGTAAAAGCTTGTCAGCCTCTTGCCAAGCGGCGCGATCGTTTCCTGGATGCTTGCGTGAAATCAGTGCCGGAAATCCAATCCAGGTAATATCTGCTTCACTGTAAGGTTCAGCAGTCTCTATTTGCGTGGGATTGTAGAACTGGCTCTTACCAGGCTTTACATCCGACATCACACCGTTGATGTTTTCATCAAAGGTATTGGAAATAAACTCACTCCAGGCTTTACGCTGGTTGGGTATTGAGTCAAAGTCATCAATATTGGCAGGTGGATCGAATTGCTGTAACTTCATAAAATTAAATCCTTTTTAGAGAGGTGTATCTAATACCATTTCTATATAAATTGAGCTTAATTCGACCCTTCTATAGTCCCACGTATGCTTTGGGGGGAAGGCAATAGC
Organism: uncultured bacterium; assembly: GCA_964245695.1. Classification (GTDB taxonomy): domain Bacteria; phylum Cyanobacteriota; class Cyanobacteriia; order Cyanobacteriales; family Nostocaceae; genus Hassallia. Next base: position 18,664 of record CAXTNZ010000109.1, read on the forward strand.
CGGGGGGTAAAATAAAGCGCAACCACGGAAAATTGGTATAAGTAGAACTTCGTTTTGTTGCTAACCAATTTCGGAAATTCCCCAGCGTTTTTTTTAAAGAAAAGATTAAATCTGCTTTTAGTAAACTTATTGCAACAGTGAAATGACTAAAACTTGATTAATATTCTCTAAGTAAGCAGTTTATTAAAAACTCATAACTGGTAAACTCATAACTCAGGACGCTCTCGCATACACTCGTACCTCAATGCTGATGCAGGACAGGCAAGAACAAATTTCCCAAATAGTAGTCACCGCACAGCAGATGCGCGATATTGAAGCGCGTATCTTTGCCGCAGGAATGCCTGTAGCGGCTTTGATGGAAAAGGTGGCGGGACTAATTGCGCGTCGAATTCAGGCACTTTATCCTCGTCCCCAGACGCGATGTGTAGGAATTCTCACAGGTCCTGGTCATAATGGCGGGGATGCATTGGTTGTCGCTCGTGAGTTGCACTTTTGCGGCTATGATGTCGGGATATATTCTTGTTTCTCTAAGCTGAAAGAATTAACTTCGCAGCATTTGCAGTACGCCCAGAGTTTGGGTATCCCATGTTATGAATCGATTGAGCAACTGTCAGATTGCGATTTGTTGATTGATGGGTTGTTTGGATTTGGCTTAGAAAGAAACCTCACTGACCCTGTTGCAACTGCTATTAATCAGATTAATTCTTGGTCTAAGCCAATTGTCAGCATTGATTTGCCTTCGGGTTTGCACACAGACACAGGTGAGGTATTGGGAACTGCGATTCGCGCCACGTACACTTTTTGCTTGGGTTTGTGGAAGCTGGGTTTATTGCAAGACCATGCTTTAGAATACGTTGGCAAAGCTGAATTAATCGACTTTGATATTTGCTTGGCTGATGTGCAAGCTGTTCTGGGAGATGCAAATAGAATTCACCGCATCACTCAAAAAACTGCACTTTCAACTTTACCGTTACCGCGTCCAGCAGTCACCCACAAATACAAGGAAGGACATTTACTGCTGATTTGTGGTTCGCGTCGCTATTCTGGGGGAGCAATTTTAACTGGTTTGGGTGCGCGAGTAAGTGGTGTGGGAATGCTTTCTGTTGCTGTACCAGAATCTTTGAAACCGCTTTTGGTGGCAGAATTACCAGAAGCACTAATTATCGGTTGTCCAGAAACTGAAACAGGGGCGATCGCTTCTTTACAATTACCAGAAAACACAGATTTGAGTTCGTTTGATGCGATCGCCTGTGGTCCCGGTTTAACACGAGATGCCACGCCAATTGTACAACAAGTATTAGAGTGCGATCGCCCTTTGGTTCTCGATGCTGATGGCTTGAATATCCTGGCGCAAATGAAAACTATCCCTACTTTACTTCATCGACAAGCATTGACAATTCTCACGCCTCATGCTGGTGAATTCAAGCGATTGTTTCCCGATGTCGCCGATCCGATGAAAGATAGAGTGCAGGCGGTGCGCGAAGCGGCGGCGCAAAGTGGGGCGATAGTTTTATTAAAAGGAGCGAGGACGGCGATCGCTAACTCTCAAGGTTCCGTCTGGATTAATCCCGAAAGCACCCCAGCTTTAGCGCGTGGTGGTAGCGGGGATGTGTTAACAGGGCTACTCGGCGGATTGTTAGCGCCAGCTAAATCTAAGCATATTTCCGTAGAGGAAATTGTGGCAACTGCCGCTTGGTGGCATTCGCAAGCGGGTATTTTAGCGGCGCAAGAGCGCACAGAATTGGGAGTGGATGCTTTTACACTCACACACTATCTTATACCTGTTTTGGCATCAGCCGGGAAACTACTTCAAAATTCAAGATGATGCTCCCGCCGACATCAACAAGGAAAAAGTCTCAGTGTCATCGTACCCAGGCGTTTCAACGTCTAGCCTCTCGCTCTAGATACTGACGCACCCCCTGACTCATTTCCAATAGGTTGGGTGCAATCTTTTTGCCCAGAAAATCCTCGACTACAAACGCAATTTGGTTTCTAAGGAATCCTGGTACTCCTTTAAGTTGTTTGGGGTCAATTGTTAGTTCACCACGGTTCTCAATTATAGTAGTATTGCCATCTTCAATAAAGCGATTCTTGCCGACACAGTGAACTGCTTCAGTGAAAGCTTTGGTTTCAATACGCCACGAGAGCGTAAACTCTGACTCGTTCCATGTCTCGTATTCTTTCCACGAGAGCATGTCTTCGCTGAGTACAGCCCTTGCTGCTAGTGGAATTTCACCGCCACCATGCCATTCGTTGATGGCATAAATTTGTCCATCCTCTTGACGACGCGACTTAACTGCTATATTGCGTATATTTGGCATGTAGGGAACAAGCTCAACTAGCTTGTCGCGGTAAGTGGCATAAACTAGGGAGCGTGGGAAAGGAATGCGGGTATCAGTAGATATGTTCATTAATGTTTCCTGAACGGCAAAAACAAATTGTGCCTAACATGGCTTTTTCACTTTATCTTTAAGCAAAGTTTAAGCTATTGCGTGTCCTGCATTACATGTTTTTGCGCTTTTCTAGTTAGATGCTCAACAGACGTGACGCGAAGAATTTCTCCGCGTCTGTGTGTCAGTCTCTACAACTCAGTATTCAATGCTAATTTTTAGCTGGCTGCAATTATGATGCTTGGTTAGCTAGATACAGTTTTAATTAATCCTCACATTAATCGATTAAGTTATCCCTGGGCTAGGTTAATCGAAATATTCAACATCAATGAAAGCACTATGAGCGATCGCTTGTCGAGAAAGCACTCCTCTAACCTATTGCTACTCACACGCTACATTATCTCTTTGATTGTTCTACTTGTGATGTCGGCTTCAGAAATATCCACGCCGCAAAGAATGTCGCTGCTGTAAATAGTTGCGTCAGATCCAAAGCAGATAAATAGCCATCGGAAAATGAAGCAATACTGCGATCGGTTATACCAAATACCCAAGACGAAATACCAAACAGCCAAATCCCATTCTTGAGACTTCCCACAAATTGCTTAGAGTCTGGTGATTGCTTATTGTTCATGATTTCCTGCGTTATTGATGAATCAGATGTTTGAGTATAAATTCCCATATGTAATAACTTTGTCTAGCTCTTGTAT